>JALWNF010000156.1 GCA_026995985.1 Campylobacteraceae bacterium | reverse complement strand
ACTCCAAAAGAGTACCAATTTACCTTTCAAGACTTAAATAATCACTCAACCAAACTACATATAATAGATGATATTTACTACTTTTCAAATATTAAGCAACCCATTGTTATGATAGCATTTTTTGCAACTTGGTGTCCCCCTTGTAGAGGGCAGATTCCACACTTAAGCAATTTACAAAAAAAATTTAAAAAGAGCCTATTTATCATCTCACCATTAGTTCATGATGACTGCTCTAATGAGAAGTTAAAGAAATTTACTATTGCCCAAAAAGTAAAGTTTTTTATTGCAAATAGACAAAAAGAGAATCTTAAATTTGCAGACTTTATCACCCCTAAGCTTGGTCTTACAAAAGATTTTCCTTTACCATTAATGATTATATTTGTAAATGGGAAATACTTTACACACTATGAGGGTATGATGCCAGAAGAGATGATAGAGAGTGACATTAAACAAGTTCTTGAAAAAATAGATAACTAAAAAGGGTTAACTAATGTTTAATTTATTAAAAAGAGTTTTTAGAAAAACTAATGATGCCATTAAAGAGGTAGCTGTTGAAAAGAAGAAGAAGATTACTCAAGATGAGTTTGAAGAGATTTTGCTAGAGGCAGATGTTAACTATTCGCTTATTGAAGAGATTTTAGAGAATTTACCAAAAACTATTACTAGAATCCAAGCCTATAATGCACTAATTTCTGTTTTTCAATATAAAGTAGATTGGAAAGATGACCTAGAGGTCTCTCCCTTTGTTGAGATGATTATTGGTGTAAATGGAGCAGGAAAGACAACAACCATTGCAAAGTTAGCTCGACACCTTCAAAAAGAGAACAAAACTGTTCTCTTAGGTGCAGCTGATACTTTTAGAGCAGCAGCCATAGAGCAACTAACTCGTTGGGCAAAGAGATTAGATGTTCCTATTGTATCAACTAGACAAGGTCATGACCCATCTGCTGTCGTTTTTGATACCATTGCCTCTGCAAAAGCAAAAAATATTGACCATGTACTTATAGATACAGCAGGAAGGCTACACACTCAAACAAATCTAGCTGAGGAGCTTAAAAAGATGGTTCGTATCGCAAATAAAGCTATGCCAGAGGCTCCTCATCGAAAAATGCTCATTTTAGATGGTACACAAGGAAGCTCAAGCATCAATCAAGCTAAGACTTTTAACCAAATGATAGGAATAGATGGTATAATAATCACTAAGCTAGATGGAACTGCAAAGGGTGGTTCTGTTTTATCTATTGCACATGAGCTTAAGATGCCTATCTACTTTATAGGAACAGGTGAACAGCCTGATGACCTTATAAGATTTAAGGCTAATGATTATGTCAATACTATTTTAGATGAGATTTTCATCTAAACCATTTTCTTCTTTTTTAGGAGGCTTAAATGCTTAGACTATTTACGCCTGTTTTTATGTTACTCTTAGTTATTGGTTCTCTACTAATACTCCAAGAGCGTAGAGTGTTTGACTATACTACTCTAGTCCAAATTGACCCTATTCCTCATACAAAAAAGCTTGTAGTAGAGAAGAGGTATGCCGAGGCAGAAGAGTACCTCTCTTTTTTTATGAATGAGCCTTATGTTAAAAACAATCCAAAGGCACAACTACTACTAAAAATTATAAAAGAGAAACGAAACTCATCTGAGTATAAGGCAGAGAAGTTTATAGAGGGTATTGTAAAAGGAGAGAGCGATGAAGATATTGGACGTATCTCTGCTATCGCTTCTGACTTTTTAGTCATTGGTGATATACGTGACCTCTCAATCCAAGGAGCAAACTATGCCAACGGAAAAGATGTAGACAATCTTATTGTTGCTCTCTCTTCTTTAGGACTTTTAGCTTCAGCTACAACACTATATAGTGCAGGGGCAACAGCTCCTGTTAAAACCTCTATATCTGTTTTAAAATATGGTAAAAAGGTCAATAAGATACCTATTTGGCTACAAGAGAAGATTATAAAGTATGCCAAGATTGCTAAAGAGACAAAGTCATTAGATAAGATAAACACTATACTTCAGCCTATATCTAAAATGTATAATAAAGTTGGGCTAAACCAAACACTCAATCTTCTAAAAATAAGTAAAAATAGTAAAGAGCTTGTAGCTCTAGCAAACTTCTCTTCACGATTTGGTAAAAAGAGTCCCATTCTACTACTAAATACTAATAACAGAGCCCTATACTACGCTACTGCTATGCCAAATGTATCAACTAAAAGTTTTATTCACGCCTCAACCTATGGAGAAGATGGTTTAAAGGGGTTAAAAAGACTAGGAGAGGCAAAGTTTATGAAGCGTGTTGGTTTTTATGCTAACTTAAGTAAGACAACATACAAAGGAAATCTCAACTCACTTTTTAACTATCTACTAAAAAATATTCCAAATTCAATACTTTATGGAATAGTACTTTTAGGACTTTTTTACTTTGCTTTTAAGTTTTTTTCTCTAGCAAAGAGGTTGATTTAATTATCTCCTCTAATGGAGTAGAATCTTCTCTTTAGTAAGAGTTACTCTACTCTCTACAGAGACATCTGTGCTTTTAGAATATGATTTGAGTAGATGTTTCATACTACTCTCTATTGGCTACAAAGAAGTAACCCATCATCGCAAAGAGTGCCAAAGCCAAAAAGTATTGAAAATAATAAGTTTTTTTCACATACTTATCTGCTTTAATCTCACTCTTCTCTAGCTTATTGATTGTTCTATAAATCTCCTTTAGTCGCTCTACACTATCAGCAGAAAAGTACTTACCACCTGTCTCTTTTGAGATTTTTTGCAACACTTCAGGGTTAAAGTCAACCCCTGCACGACCAACTCCAACTGTGTAGACCTTTATGCCGTATTTTTTAGCTGTCTTAATAGCCACATCAAGAGGGATTGTACCTGTATTGTCCATTCCATCGGTTAGCAAAATAGCTATCTTCTCTTTTGACTTACTACTCTTAAAGAGGTTTGAACTTAAAAATAGAGCCTCATAGAGTGCTGTTCTTCTTGTTCCCGCAATTCCTACCTCTATTCGCTCTAAAAGCCGTTTAATACTCTTTTTATCGTAAGTCAAAGGCACAGCTACATAGGCAAAATCAGCAAAGATACTTAGTGCCAACTTATCATGTTTACGCTCATCAACAAAGTTAGTAACTATCTCTTTTACAATGCCAAACTTGTTGTACTCCTGCATCGACCCACTAGCATCTAAAATAAGTGAAATCTCATACCCTTTGTCATTTTTTACAACTACATCATCTTCTCTTATGGGACTAGCTAGAGCAACTACCAATGCTACAAAAGCCAAAGTTTTAAGTGCAGTCAAGAACCATTGACTCTTTTTAACTGCCTTTTGAAGCATGGGCATATTTG
>JALWNF010000155.1 GCA_026995985.1 Campylobacteraceae bacterium | reverse complement strand
TCAGGCATATAGTAGTCTATAAGCTCTGGTGTCATTGGTTTTAACATTGGTAAAAATATTCTCTCTGTTGCCCAACCCATATATTTGTCCTCTAGTGGTGGTTTACCAACAACTGTAGCTTGGAAAATAGGTTTCTCTTTCATGGTAATAGTCTCTACCTCCATAATAGGGTAGGGCTCTTTTAGTGTGTAGTAGCCTGTATGGTCTCCAAATGGTCCCTCTATCTCCATCTTTGTAGGGTCAACAAATCCCTCTATGACAATATCAACATCTTTTGGGATATAGATGTCATTGGTAATGGACTTTACAAGTTGTGCATTTTTTCCTCTTACAAATCCATAAAGTAGTAGCTCAAACATTCCATGAGGCATAGGGGCTTGACCACACCAAATATAGAGTGGGTCACCACCAATGGCAACAGTTACAGGCATCTTTTTACCTGCTTTTTGGTACTGGTCAAAGAAGTGAGAGGCATCTTTATGAATCTGCCAATGCATTCCTAGATGGTTTTTATCATACTGCTGTAGACGGTACATTCCTAAGTTTTGCATACCACCATCAAGGCTTTTTGTATAGACCTGTCCCATTGTAATAAAAGCTCCACCATCTTCCTCCCATGTCTTTAAGATAGGAAGTTTGTCTAAGTCTACCTTCTCTTTAGGTATGACAATCTCTTGGCAAAGACCAAGAGAGTTGGAACGCTTTGGAAATACATTTTTAAGAGCAAAGAGTTGGGAAATCATCTTAAGTTTATCAATAAACTTTGTAGGTGGTTTAAGTTTAAGGAGTTTGTCAATACCTTGAGCAACTTGGTCTGGGTGTTTTCCAAAGATTTTTTGTGTTAGCTCTTTGTTAGCAAAGATATTCATAAGTACAGGCATATCATACTCTATACCCTTTGCTTTGTTAATGGGCTTGGTAAAGAGAAGGGGACGAGAGTTATCTTTTTTAACCTCAATATAAGCAATATGGGGGATTTCTAGCTCTACATCTATGGGTTCATCTATAACTTTTAGGTTACCTTTATCTTTTAGCCACTCTACTACATCTTGCATTTTAATTTCCCAATTCTTTTGTTTAGGTGTAGTCTGGGACTACACTCTATATTTTTGGGAGTATTATAGCGAAGTTACTTTTTAATTTCGGCGACAACAGCACCTCTAAAGTCACCAAGTTTAAAGTTTGTTGCCATATCGGTTGGATATTTTCTAATTAACATTTTTTGTAAATCTTGAGAGATATTCTCACCATGACAAGCAAGACAGGGCTGTTTGACCTCTAAAGCTTTATAGACACGGTAGCTATCACCCATATCTACAACTAAAGGCTCATTAAACTCTTTAGTTGCTAAAAAACGCTCCATAACAGTTTTATCTGTTGCATCTGGTTTGTTTTTGGGGTTTCTATATCTTAGAGCAGTTCTTCTAATTTTAACATCAGAGGCTCTGTTGTAGTCATCTGCCATACTTTGACCTAGTGTAGAACAAGCTCCAAGAGCAGTTTTATATGTAGGGTCACTCTGAATCATACCCATTAGTGTAGGTTGTAGTGTCTCCATAAAACTTTTAATATGTAGCATTCCTCTATTTTTGATAGCCTTTTTATCGTTTGCATAGGTTACTGTAGAACTAATAGTAGAGCCTTGATTAATAACTTCTTGAGTATGGTTATTATTAGAACTAGGTACAACTTGATTAGTAGTAGGGTTACAAGCTGTAAAGATTAGAGGTGTTGAAAAGAGTAAAGTAGAAACTATTTTATTCATTATATCTGTCTCCTAAGTAATTTAGTAACTATAAGTATAGCTATTTAGATAAGACCATTAGCTTAATTTTATTCTTAACTTTAATACCAATTTTAATACGATTTAATTTAACATGTCTATTTGCATGCCAAATAATCTTACCATTTTTAACTTTTACCTTTGTCCAACCATTGTTAGAGATAAAAATATCGGCTGATTTTATACTTTTATCATCAAGAGTTATTTCTACAGTTTTGACTATTTTATCTTTTGGATAGGTTTTTGGTTGTTGAAAGTGGACACCACAAAGCTCTTGAAACTTAAGATATAGTTTAAAATCATGTGCATTACTACCTACAACTGCTGAACGGTCTATATCTTTTATATCACTACATACACCATTTACAGCTCCAATATTTTGATTAAATACAGCTTTAAAGTTATACTTCTCTAAAACTTTTTCAACTCGGCTATCATATTCTCCATAGGGGTATACAAAGAGATTAGGTTCATAGTTTAGGTGTTTCTTCATAAGAGCAAGACCTTTATCTATGTCAGCTTTTATCTCTTTATTGCTCATCTGTCCAAAATGACCATGACCATAGGAGTGAAACTCAACATCTCCATACTTAGCAATGGTTTTGAGTTGCTTCCAAGAGACATAATCTTTATATTTTTTTTCAGTATACTTTACAGCAATAAAAAGAGTAAAAGGGAAGTTATACTCCTTAAAAACAGGGAGCCCATGTGTATAAAAGCTTCTAAAACCATCATCTATAGAAAATGCAACCCAATTAGATGGAACAGCTTCACCTTTATCTATTTTATTAACAATATCAATAAGAGGAACAACTTTGTAGTTATGTTTTTTTAGATAGTTAAACTCTTTACGTAGCTCTTTCGTAGAGATATTTGTAGTTGGATAACGACTATCATCAAAACGGTGATAGACAAAAATATGCCCATCTGCAAAAAGCAGATATGGTGACAAAAGAAGAGAGAGGAGGAAGAGAAGTTTTGTCATTAATTTAGGCATTGATATTATTAATCCATCTGTTTACGTAAAAAGGTTGGTGTATCTAAATAGTCATCATTACCAAAACTATCTCCACCACTAACTCTTGCTGAATTCATTTTATGAAGTATAGAGCCTTGAGTTGGTGTTCTTAATCTTCCAATTGTATTGTTTGCTATTGTCTCTTTTTTTGCTTTAGGTTCTGTCTCGTAGTCACTTGGGTCTTCAAAACCTGTTGCAATAATTGTTAGTTTAACTTCATCAATAGGAATATCTTCTGATGTTGTTGTACCAAAGATAATATTTGCATCTTCATCTGCATTCTCTTCTACAATATCCATAGCCTCTGAAATCTCTGCAAGAGGATAGTCTGGGTGAATATGGAAGTGAACCAAAATACCCATAGCTCCATCAATTGATAAGTTATCAAGAAGAGGTGATTCAATAGCTGCTTTTGCTGCATCATAAGCTGCAGAGCTACCTTGAGATGCTCCAACACCCATAAGTGCTAAACCTCTATGGCTCATAACTGTTTTAACATCGGCAAAGTCAAGGTTAATATCATTTGCACCATGAGATAAAATTACATTTGAAATTCCACTTACTGCTTGTGAAAGAACATTATCAACTAG
>JALWNF010000154.1 GCA_026995985.1 Campylobacteraceae bacterium | reverse complement strand
TCTACTATAAATTAGATTCTAAGTTAGCAGATGCCATGATGAGTATTAATGCTGTTAAAGGAGTTGAAATTGGAGAGGGAGTAGCAAGTACATCACTAAAAGGTAGTCAAAATAATGATGGCATTACCCCAAATGGATTTACCTCTAACCATGCAGGTGGTATCTTAGGTGGAATCTCAAATGGAGATGAGATTGTAGTAAAGACACACTTTAAACCAACCCCCTCTATCTTCAAAGAACAAGATACTATCAATACTTCAAATCAACCACAAAAGTTTGAGCTTAAAGGTCGCCATGACCCTTGTGTTGCTATACGAGGTTCTATTGTATGTGAAGCTATGATGGCTCTAGTCTTAGCAGATATGGCTCTTCTAAATATGAGCTCTAAAATAGAGTATCTCCAAACTATTTATAGCAAATAAACAGTTTTTTTCTGTTTATTTGAGTTAAAATATACTTTTACAAAAAGATTACTTTCATTTTATTACACAATATACAACAAATTTACACTATAATATCTCATACTTTTATTTAAAATATATTTTTATAAAAAAGTTACTTTATATACTTAATAATATTTTAAGTATAATAACTTTTATACTATTTATCAGGAATATCAAATGTTACTATTTAGACTCTTTTTAACTACTCTAATTGGGCTACTACTATTTTCAGGATGTGAAGACAACAAAAATAAACTCCTACAACCTACAGCACTAGGAGAGGCTGTATCTATTATAAATATTGACCCAAATGCAACTATGGCTCCTGCACCTACTACACTTAAAAGTATCACTTCTAAGATTGCTAAAATTGTAGAGGTAGATGTAACAACTGAAAATCAAAAAGAGGCTACATCATTTAGTAAAGAGATTAGATATTGTGACATCTCTGGAGTTAGAGAATTTGAGTATAAACATCAAGGAGTGTTACAAAAAATTGAAAAGTTCAAAGCTTGTAAAACTACTCAACATATACAAAATGGACACCTTACATTTAAATATAAAGGGCTAGATAGTAATGGAAAGTACCCTCAAGTAGTTAATATAACTGTTAATGAAGAGTACACATTTAATAATATTTTACTAAAAAAGGGTACTATTATAGAGAGTAAAATAGATTATAATAGTGATAAAAGTATTAAAAATATCTCTATTAAGGTTAATGGTGTAGTAACTTATAAGTATGGAACCTATAGACTTATTAATGATGAAGAGAATATTATACTATAAAATGACAAACCACCCACTATATCCAAAACTTTTAGTCTTTTTACAATTTTCTCTTATTGGACTTATGCTTCTTTTTTTAAAAGGAGTCTCTATCATAGGAATTTTAATCTTTTTAGTTGGTGCTATAGTTGGTCTCTTGGCACTTACACAAAATAGAATAGGCAACTTCAATATTCAACCAAAGATGAAAGATAATGCAAAGCTTATTACAACAGGTATCTATGCTTACATTCGTCACCCTATGTACCTCTCTGTATTGCTTATGATGCTAGGAGTTTTTATCTGTTCGCCATCTATAATTGAGGCTATATTTTTACTATTACTCACTACTGTGTTGGTACTAAAAGCTAAAAAAGAGGAGGCTATTTGGAGTAGTAAAACACAAGAGTATGTAGAGTATAAGAAGCAAACTAAACTTTTTATTCCTTTTATCTTATAAAAAGTAACACCGTTAACGCTTTCTGTGATACAATGCCAAAAAATATTCATTTTAAAAACAAAGAGAAAATCATGAAAAGAGAATCAAAACTTTTACTAATATTTAACATTCTATCTATTGCTACTATCTACTCTAAAGCTACAACTGTAGAGAAGATACCATTTAAACTATATGAACAAGAAAAGAGAGTGTGTATTCACCGTTCACCAGATAAAATAAAAAAAGAAGATAACTCACTATGTCTAGAGTATAGACTAGAGGTACCTGAAATTGAGTCACTTAAACTAACCAATAAACTTAAAAAGAGAATAAAACAGAGCCTAAAACCATACCTTAAAGAGTTTGAAGATAAGTGTAATCAAAAAGATGAACTTAAAGAGTTTAAAAACAATTTTGATATTAATGGAACATGGTATGAGCACATTCGCCTTGTACCATTTACTTATACTGATTCAACATATACACTTCTGGAAAATCGTGTTAGCTACAGAGGTGGAGCCCATATTAACGATAAAGTTCTACTTCATACCTATGATAAAAAAAATAACAATGAGCTAGAGCTAAAAGATATTTTTAACAAATTAGAGATTAAACAACTTAAAAAAATAGCAGAAGAGAAATATAGAAAAGAGAAAAAACTAAAACTAAAAGATTCAATGAAAAAAGCTGGTTGGTTAAAAGATAATTTTCAACTAACTGAAAACTTCTGCTTAACATCTAAAGGTATGCTTTTTCACTATAATCCTTATGAGATTAAACCATACGCTGAAGGACATACAGAGATATTCTTAACTAATCAAGAGTTAGCTCCTATTATAAAAGATAATCCATACTTTAGTTCGAAAAAACCATTTTTTCAAAGTGATGTAGGAGATGATTTAACTATATATGCCTATACAATTGATACAGATACAATAGAGCTTAAAGTTTTAAATACATCAAAAAAATTAAAAACATATAAAAATTGGCTTAGCCTCTCTTTCCCAAATTTAGAACTAAAAAAGAGCAGTGTTCAACTTCTTAAAAGCGATTTTAAGCGATTTCATGTCTATGAAAAGGGTAGAAAGATTTTTAATAGAGAGCTTAAAAAAAACATAAAAGCAAAATATCCTCTACTTGAAGCAGAGGGAGAGGCTACAAAAAAAGAGAACAAAAAAGTTCTTGATTTTAAAATGAATATACCTCGTGATACAAAAAATATACTACTATATCTAAGAGCCACTTACAAAGATAAAAATGAAACCATAACATCACCAAACAACAACAAAAATATCGGTCAACAAGGTTATGCAAACTATAAAATATCAATTCCTGTAGAAAAATAAAAAATAGTTGAGATTGATTTAATTTATAGGGTGTTTTCCTAAAAAACACCCTATATAAATAGAATTATTAATGAAAAAACCACTTACCATCATAAGGTAAAATAATATCTGTAAAACTCAACCACGCCTCTTTAGAAAATAGTGCTGTCTGAACAAGCTCTGTATCTGGGGCTATGCTAAATAGTAGAGGAATAAGCAGATATATTACAATAGTTTGAATCTGCTGTTGTCTATTTTTAAACATTCCAAATTTAAGTGCTGTTCCAGAAGATTTTTTCATACGTCTATTTCCTAAGTCAACACTATAGATTTCATCTAATATCAAATGAACAAAGTACCCTAACGTAATCATAAACCCATAAACCCAAGAAACCAATGAGTTCAAATCAAAAAACCATT
>JALWNF010000153.1:227-13771 GCA_026995985.1 Campylobacteraceae bacterium | reverse complement strand
GCTTCATGTGCATCTGCATCTTCTTTGAGAGTGTAGTGGGTGTCATTGGTAGCAATAAGCTTTATGCCTGTCTCTTGACTAAGTTGAATAATCTGCTTGTCTATGTTGTATTGGTGGTCAATACCATGACGCATAATCTCCATATAGAAGTCATCTCCAAAGAGCTCTTTGTAACGTAGAGCTACCCTTTTTGCCTCCTCATAGCCCAATGCTCCATTTTTAACATTACGCTCACTCAAATTTAGATGCCAATTTATCTCTCCTTGAAGACAAGCAGAGGAGCAGATAAGCCCCTCAGCGTTCTCTTTGAGTAGTTTCCAATTTATTCGAGGGTAGTAGTAAAAACCTTGCATAAAGGCTTGTGAGCTTAGATACATAAGATTTTTGTAACCAACTTCATTTTTAGCATATAAGCAGAGGTGAAAACGTTTTCTTGTCGATTTGTCGCCTATATCATCTTCATTGTGAATATAGGCTTCCATTCCAATAATGGGTTTAATACCATTTTTTTTCATCTCATTATAAAATGTAATTGTTCCAAACATATTTCCATGGTCAGTCATAGCAACACTATCCATGCCTAACTCTTTAATCTTTTTGGCTAGAACAGGTATTTTGTTTGCTCCATCTAGCATTGAAAATTCGGTATGTAGGTGTAGGTGAACAAATTTTGGTTGATTATTTGTTTGTGGCGTATTTTTGTTTAGTTCTTGTGACATTAGTTGCCTTAAATAGTTAATATTATCATTTAGAATATATCATATTTTTTATAAAAGCTAACTCTCTTAAAAGTAACAGATTTTACAAATTTATTTATTTAAAATAATTTAGAGATTTTTTCAATATATATTAAGTAAAAATAGCTATTTTTTCTAAAAACTTGATTTTGTTCAGGGCTAAAGCCTCCGTTTCCTAGGTTCTTTCACACTCTCGACGGCTAGTCCTACAAATTTGATTTTGAAAATCTTACCTATTTTTAGGCTTTTGTGGATATGGTATTCCGTCGAACTCAGGTTTATAATAATGAACTAATCCCTTATTGCCTCTGCATCTAACTCTCCTGACTTTAACTTCTTTAAATAGTCTGTTAACATCTCTTTAACGTCTCCTGACATAAGTAGAAGTCCAAAGATATTTGGTATAGCTAAAGCTAAAAATAGAATTGAAGAGAAATCAACCATAAGTTCTGTATTTGCTATAGTTGCTATGACAATACATGCTAAAAAAATAAGTTTATATATAATAGATGTTTTAGAACCAAAAAGGTAAACCCATGCTCTCTCTCCATAGTAAGACCATGAAATCATAGTCGAAAAGGCAAATAGAAAAATAGCAATACCTAAAATATTTGGAAACCAAGAGACAACAGAACCAAAAGCAGTAGAGGTAATGACTGAGCCTTGTTTAGCAGCAATAGCTGCATCTAGGGCTTCTGTTCCACCAGCGTAAGTTCCTGTTAAGATAACCACTAAAGCTGTCATAGTACATACAACAACGGTATCTATAAATGGCTCATATAAAGAGACCATTCCTTGACGTACAGGGTACTTTACTTTTGCAACAGAGTGGGCAATACCTGCTGAGCCAAGTCCTGCCTCATTTGAGAAGACTGCTCTTTGGAACCCTTGAACCATGGCTCCTGCTACTCCACCTGCTACTGCTGTAGGGTGAAATGCTTCAGAGACAATAAGCCTAAAAGCGTGAGGTATGTCAGTAAAATGAACAAAAAGTACCCAAGCAACCATCAATAGATAAAAAATGACCATAAGAGGTACAATAGCCTCTGCAACATGAGCAATACGTTTAATACCCCCGATAATAACTAAACCTGTAATAAATGCCATAAAGAGACCAAAAACATAACCGTGCTCATTTATATATGGTATATGAGTTTTAACAATAGCTAAAGATTGAGAGATTTGAAAAAGGTTACCAGCTCCCAATGCTCCTAAGACCATAAAAAAAGCAAATATAATAGCTAAATATTTACCCAAAGTAGGCATACCTTTTTGGGCAACTCCTCGTGAAAGATACTCCATACCTCCACCCATAATGGTTCCATCTGGTAAAAACTCTCTATGTTTTACAGACAAAGTTACCTCTGTAAACTTAAGAGTCATACCTAAAAAACCTGCCAATATCATCCAAAAGGCAGCTCCAGGACCACCTAAAGTAATAGCAATGGAGACAGCTGCAATATTACCAATACCAACTGTAGCTGAAAGTGCTGTGGAGAGAGATTGAAAAGGTGTAATTAGTCCTTTATCTTCTTTTGTTTTGTAGCGTCCCCTTACAATATCAAATGAGTGCTTAAACATTCTAAGGTTAACAAAGCCCATTTTAAAGGTCAAATAGAGCCCTCCTAAAATGAGCCATGCTACCACAAATGGAAAAGTTGTACCCTCTACTTGTCCAAAGAAGATATCGAAAAAGAGGATTTTTTCAAAAAATGTATTAATTTCTAAAAATAGTTCGTTCATGTAGTTACCCTTTATAACTTATATTTATGAAAATAGATTATATAGTTACAAACTTAATTAAATAACGAACTACCTAGTTTTAACTAAAAAAGTTCACCTCTATGCAATTTTATTTAACATATCTCTAAATGACTCCTCAAAGGCAACCAAGCCTTCATCTAAAAGTTGCTTATAGATTTTATCCATATTAAAACCATTATCTTCAAGATTCATAAAGTAACCATTAATTATGCTATTATCTATTGGTAGAACTTCTGCTCTGTCATTGGTTTTAATATGTGCCTCAATAGTTGCTAGAGGAGCTGTGTTGACTGAGTGTGATGCCATAAGCTCTTTAATGTAGTAGTTTGGAGCTAAATTATCACCCTTTACACTAGTACTTGCAAATAGAGCTCGAATATTTGGAACATCATTAGCTTCAATCATATTATAGATTTTAGCAGCATTATATATACCTGTTTTAGAGGGGTCAATACCTACTTGTTCTAACTCTCTATCTAACAAACGGTCAAAACGGCTTACAAAGATAGAGATAACTCCTTCAACTCTACAAGCACCATAAGCTTCACATTTAGCTATTCCTTTTGTCATTGCTTTAAAACATTGAGTTGCCTGTTTAGGAGAGAATACTAAAGTTGCATTAACAGAGATACCATCTGCCATAAGTGCACTCATTGCTTCATATCCTGCTTGAGTAGCAGGAATTTTTATCATTACATTTGGTTCACCTATTGCTTTAAATAGGCGTTTCCCCTCTTCAATGGTTCCTTGTGTATCGTTACATAAAAATGGGTCAACCTCTATAGAGATATAACCATCTTCTCCTCTATCATAAAGAGGTCGTAACATCTGTGCGGCTGTTTTAATATCTTCAATAGCTAATGCCTCATACTTCTCTTTAGGAGACTTCCCTTCTAGTGATGCAAGTTGCTCTTTATAAGCTGAAGAGGTTGTAATAGCATTGGCAAATATTGCAGGATTTGAAGTTGCACCATTTATAATACCTTTTTCAATTAATTCAGAAAATTTATTTTTTAGGTAATTTCTCTCTATAAAATCTAACCATAGTGAGAAGTTAATATCTTTGTTGACCATAACCCTTTACTCCCTGTAATTAATACTATATTTCAGTATAAGACCAACTCCAATCCCTCCATGAACCAAAGTCAGTCCTCTTTTCTAATGTATGTTCTAATAAATCTAAAAAATCATCACGTTTAACCAATTTAGCCCCCCAATTTATCATATGAGGTGTTGGTACCTGACAATCAATAAAATCATAGCTTTTTTCAACACAAATATTACTTAATGCACAGAGAGAAACGCGAGAAGCATTAGAAGTGAGTGAAAACATTGACTCACCAAAAAAACCACCCCCTATAGCGATACCATAGAGTCCACCTACTAGCTTACCATCAAGATATGTCTCAACAGAGTGAGCAAAGCCCATCTTGTGTAGCTCAATATAGGCCTCTTTCATCTCATTAGTTAGCCAAGTACCCTCTTGTCCTGCTCTTGGTACAGTAGCACAGTGAGTAATAACCTCCTCAAAGGCATGGTCAAACTTTACTTTAAAGCCTCTATTACGAAGAACTCTACGAAATGATTTATTAATTTTAAAATCTTTGGGAAAGAGCAGAAGACGAGGGTCAGGAGACCACCACAATATGGGGTCACCTTCAGAGTACCAAGGGAAGATTCCACTCCTATATGCCTTTAAGATACGGTTTGGGTGCAAATCTCCCCCATAAGCTACAAGCCCCTCTTTGCTTGCTATTCTAGCAGAGGGGAATATGTGGGCACCTCCTAGAGGAGGTAAATAGTAATCATCAGTTAAAGACAAAATCTAACTTCTCCTGCTTATAGGTTACCTTAACTAAACCACCATCTCTAAGTCTACCAAATAGAATCTCATCAGTTAGTGCCTCTTTTATCTCATTGTCAATAACTCTTGAAATCTCTCTAGCACCATAAATATCAGAGTAACCTTTTTTAGCTATATAGGTACGTGCTTTTTTACCAAGTTTAATAGTAATATTTTTACTCTCCATCTGCTCATTTAGTTTTGCTATCTCTCGCTCTACAATCTTCTCAATCACTTCAAGAGATAGGTGTTTAAACTCAATAACTGCACTTAGACGATTTCTAAACTCTGGTGAGAAGAAATCTCTTAGAGCATTATCTGTTTTAGTAGAGTTATCTTTGTTGAAACCCATTACATTTGGCTCTTTAGTTCCAAGATTAGAGGTCATAATAAGCACAACATTCTTAAAGTCACTTACTACTCCATTGTTATCTGTTAACTTTGCACCATCCATTACTTGAAGTAAGATATTCATAATATCTGGGTGAGCCTTCTCTATCTCATCAAGTAACAGAACCATATGAGGGTTTTTCTTAGCCATTTCAGTTAAGAGTCCACCCTGCTCATACCCAACATACCCAGGAGGTGCTCCTACAAGACGGCTTACAGAGTGCTTCTCCATATATTCACTCATATCTAGTCTCTCAAAGTGAATATTCATACTCTTAGCCAACTCCTCACTAAGAGCTGTTTTTCCAACACCTGTTGGTCCAACAAATAGGAATGAGCCAATAGGAGAATTTGCCTTGTTTAGCCCTGCATAGGAGCGTTTAATAGCATGAACTACCTTATCTATTGCCTCATCTTGACCAATAATCTTAGACTTAATTCTCTTTGCCATATCTTGTAATTTAGAGACATCATCAGATGATACAACAGTTGATGGGAGTTTTAACATTCTAGCAACTGACTCTTCTATGTCACTACGCTCAACAGTTACATTAGATTTATCTTGCAACATAAAGTGAGCTCCAACTTCATCTATAATATCCATAGCCTTGTCAGGTAAAAATCGGTCATGAAGATACTTTACACTCAAATCAACAGCAGCCTTTAATGCTTCCTCTGAGAAAGATATTTTATGATACTCTTCATACTTATTTTTAATACCATGTAAAATAGTTAATGTATCCTCTTTTGATGGCTCCTCAATATCTATTTTAGAGAAACGTCGAGAGAGAGCTTTATCTTTGTCTAAGTGGTTTCTAAACTCAGCATAGGTTGTAGCCCCAATACACTTTAACTCTCCTCTTGCTAAAGCAGGTTTAAGTAAATTTGCAGCGTCCATGCTCCCACCCGAGGTAGAACCTGCACCAACTAGAGTATGAATCTCATCAATAAATATAATTGCTCTATTTATAGTCTTAATCTCACTCAATACGCCTTTAAGACGCTTCTCAAAATCGCCTCTATATTTAGTTCCTGAAATCATAGCTCCTAAATCTAAAGCAAAAATAGATGACCCTTTAAGAACATCTGGAACATCATCTTGAGAAATTTTTAAAGCAAGACCCTCAGCAATAGCTGTCTTACCAACCCCTGGTTCACCTACTAAAAGAGGATTGTTTTTCTTGCGACGACAAAGTGTTTGCATTACACGGTCAATCTCATCTGTTCTACCTACTACAGGGTCAATTTTACCTGTACGTGCTAAAGCTACTAACTCTGTAGTATAAGCTGCAAGATTTGGGTGTTCATCTTCCATCTCTTCATCTAACGATATAGAGTTATCATTATCGTTATGAGAAATATCACTATGAGAGATAACCTCTAAAATATCTAAACGAGTTACCCCTTCATGATTTAAAACAGCATAAGCATAACTCTTTTCTTGAGTAAAGATAGAGGCTAATAGGTCTCCTACTCTTGCTTCAGTTCTCCCTGAAGCATTGATATGAGTTACCATATCATTCATAACATTTGCAAGAGTTGTTGTCTCATAAGGGTTATGTTCTTCTCCATCTTCTAACTCCTCCATAACAGGATTATTAGCCTCAATATAGTTCAATGTCAATCTCTTCATCTCTTCGACATTAGCACCAACCATACTTAAAATTTCACTCCCCTCTTTACTATTTAAAATGGATAGAAAGATATGCTCTAGAGTTAAATACTCATGTCTATTCTCTTTTGCAAACTTTACTGACTCCCTAAAGATTTTATTTAATTCTACACTTATCATTTTCTCTCCTTTTAAAATTATAAGTATTTAGTACTATACTTCTTCCATTGTGGCTAATAGTGGAAAACCATTACTTTTGGCCAACTCTTTGACCTGATGTACCTTTGTCTCTGCAATTTCGTAAGTGTAAATTCCACATACCCCCTTTCCTGTTTTATGAATCTCTAACATAATATGTTCAGCCTCTTCTAAACTTTTATGAAAAATATTCATTAAAACATAAACAACAAACTCCATTGTTGTATAGTCATCATTGTGTAATAGTACTTTGTATTGAGTTGGTTCTGCCAACGCCAATAGCGTTTCTACTTCTTCATCTATTCTTGCCAATGTTTTTTCCTCTGTAATCTATAAAGATTTATAGTATAGCTTATTTTATGTTACAATCCAAATAAAATTTGGAGTTCATCATGAAAATACTTTTTGTAACAGCAACAAATACTAATGTTGGTAAAACTTATACCACCATAAAACTGATAGAAAGCTTTAATAAACAAAGTATTTTAGTTGGAGTATGTAAACCAATTGAGACAGGGGTCATAACAGAGCCTATAGATGCAAAATATCTATTGGAGATTGTACAGAAATATAATCCTAACTTTTCTAGCTTTAAACCAAAAGATATTACAGCCTATACCTTTGAACTCCCTGCTGCTCCTTTTTGTGCTGATATTGAAAAAACCATAGATATTCAAAAGATAAAAGATAAGATATATCAACTTCAAAAACTTTGTGACCTACTTATTGTAGAGGGTGCTGGTGGACTTATGGTACCCATAACAGAAAACTATAAGATGATAGATTTAGTAAAAGATTTAAGATGTAAAACTCTTTTAGTAACACCTTCCAAATTAGGGTGTATTAATGATACAGAGTTAAGTATAGAGGCGTTAAAGAGTAGAGAGATACCATTTGAGTGGTGTGTCAATATTTTTGAAGATAGAGATATATTTCAAAAAGTAACACAGCCATACTATGATACTGTTTATCCTAGCTGGTGGAGTTTAAATAGCTTAGATAGTAAAATAAAAAATCTTTTTTAAAATAGAGTTACTAAAAACTACACAATAATTATTAAATTAACATATTATTGATTACTTTAAGTTAAAATAAATTAATAATATGTTAATTTTTAATACTCAAATACTAATTTAAGTATCTGGGTAATTATTTTTTAAAAAAGTTCATTATTGAACTAAAAAAGGGGAAAAATATGAAAATCTTTAGTAATGGTATAAAAGCTATTTTGCTACTAATCGGTATAGTAGTATTTACAGTACCTACTTTTGCAACAACAGCAGATGCTGGTGTGGATAAAGTACTTAATATTACACTAAGTAATAGAGCAGTCTATTTACAAGGTACAGGAACAGGAGTAGAACCTTTAAGTTATAAATGGTATGAAGATGGAAAGTTTATTGGACCTGGTGCAAATCGTTGGTATGTTATAACTGAAAGTGGAGAACACAATATCACTTTAGTTGTAACAGATGCAAATGGTACTACAGCTACAGATACAATGGTAGTAACAGTAAACAAAGTAACAGCTAATGCAGGAGAAGACCAAGAGAGTAACTCTACATTAGTCCATTTAAGTGGTTCAGGAACAGGGAAAGCTCCTTTGAAATATAAGTAGTATGAAAGGGGTCATTTCATTGGAGAGGGGCAAAGATATGATTATAATATTTCTCAAAATGGTCAACATGAGATTACTTTAGTTGTAACAGATGCAAATGGAGCTATGGCTACAGATACGGTAATAGTTACTATAAATAGTGGAGAAGATATACCACCATTAACAGCTAATGCAGGACCAGACAAAATACTTAATATTACACCAAGTAAAAAAGCAGTCTATTTAAAAGGTTCAGGAACAGGAAAAGAACCTTTGAGCTATAAGTGGTATGAAGGTAGTAGATATATTGGCCCTGGTGCTAGTCGTTGGTATGTTCTTACTGAAAATGGTCAACATGAGATTACTTTGGTTGTGACAGATGCTGATGGCAATGAAGCTAATGATACAATGATTGTTACTGTAAATAATGGAGTACCAGTTGTAACAGCTGATGCAGGACCTGACCAAACATTAATAGTTACACCTAGTAGAACAGCAGTTCTTTTAAGGGGTTTAGGAACAGGGAAAGCTCCTTTAAGTTATGAGTGGAAGAATGAAAATGGTAAAAAAGTTCTTAGTTCAGCTGTTGGTTGGTATCATATTACTAAAAATGGTCAACATGAGATTACTTTGACTGTAACTGATGCTAATGGTAATACAGCTAGTGATACTATGATAGTTACTGTAAAAAATGGTACTGATTAATAGTGATTAACTATAGGTTTGTCTTGTTCTCTATAAATGTAGAGAACAAGCAGTTATATTTGATTATAAATATAATCTACTTCTCAATTCTCATCATAGTAATCTTTCCATGTACACAATCTAGCCTTTTAAGCTCAACCATAGCAGCTTGAATCTTAAGCTCTTGACAAGCATGAGTGGTAAATAGAAGTTTAACATGTTCATCATTTTTATGAGGTTTTTGTAGCATTGACTCAATAGATATATCAAACTGCTCTAACTCATTAGTAATTTTTGCTAAGACACCAGGTTTATCATTGACCTCCATACGTAGGTAGTAGTGAGTTACAATATCCTCTTCAGGAAGAAGCTCAAATGCTGAGCCCTCTAAACATTTTTTGTATCCAAGCATAGGAGCTGTATTTCCACGAACAATATCTACAATATCTGCAATAACAGCAGAAGCAGTAGCATCACCACCTGCCCCTGCACCATAATACATAGTCTCTCCTACACAATCACCAACTACAGATACAGCATTCATCACTCCATCTACTTTAGCTATCATGCTTGAAGCTGGAATCATAGTTGGGTGAACTCTAAGCTCTACACCATCTTCTACCTTTTTGGCAATTCCAAGAAGCTTAATCTCATATCCAAAATCTTTAGCAAAAGCAACATCAGTTTGAGTAATATCTTCAATGCCCTCTATTAAAATATCTTCAGGTTTTGCATCTATACCATAAGCAATACTAGCTAAGATAAGTAGTTTGTGAGAAGCATCAAAGCCATCAACATCAAATGTAGGGTCAGCCTCTGCATAACCTAACTCTTGTGCCTCTTTTAAGACATCTTCATACTCAGCACCCTCATTAATCATTTTTGTAAGCATATAGTTTGTTGTTCCATTCATAATTCCCTGAATAGACTCAATATGATTTGCTGCTAAACCATTACGTAGTGCTCCAATAATTGGGATTCCACCAGCTGTACTTGCTTCGTACATTAGAGGAGTATCTCCTGCAATCTCTTGAAGTTCATAACGGTGGTAAGCGAGTAGGGCTTTGTTTGCAGTAACTACAGCTTTTCCATTCTCTAAAGCTTTTTTGACTAACTTATAAGGTTCTTCTACTCCACCCATAAGTTCAACTACAATGTCAATCTCAGGGTCATCGACTACATCGTAAGGATTGTCTGAGAGTTTAATGTTTACACCTCTATCTTTTGAAAGATTCTTAACTACACCTAATTTTGTAACAATCTTTTTACCAGCTCTTGCTTCAATTATATCAGCATTTGCTTCTAAAATATTGGCAACACTTGCTCCCACAGTTCCTACACCAAGTATTCCTATTTTAACCATTCTATTTCCCCTTTAGTTACTATCTTTTTCGGCTTCTACTTTTTTTAAAAACCTTTTTATGTTTCTTGCAGCTTGGCGGATTCGTTTCTCATTCTCAATAAGAGCAATACGAACATACTCATCTCCATATTTACCAAAACCAACACCTGGGCTTACTGCAACTCCAGCTTCGACAAGGAGTCGCTTTGAAAACTCTAGTGAGCCCATAGACCTACAAGACTCAGGAATCTTCCCCCAGATAAACATAGAAGCTTTTGGTTTACCCATGTGCCAACCTGCATTCTCAAAGGCTTGTAGCATTACATCACGACGTTTTTTATATAGAGGGACAATCTGCTCCTCTGGTACATAGTGGTGATAGTCTAATGCTACAGTTGCTGCTACTTGAATAGGGGTAAACATTCCATAGTCTAACCAAGATTTAATGCTCTGTAGTGCTCCAACAAGTTTTTTGTTTCCACATACAAAACCAACACGCCAACCTGCCATATTGTAAGACTTTGACATAGTATAAGCCTCAACAGCTACATCTTTTGCCCCTTCAACCTCTAAAATAGAGGGAGTCTTGTAGCCATCAAAGGTAATATCTGCATATGCAATATCAGAGATAATATAAAAACGCTTCTCTTTAGCTAAAGCAACAACACGTTCATAAAACTGGGGGGTTACAGTTGCTGTTGTTGGATTGTGAGGAAAATTTAAGACTAAAAACTTTGCTTTTGGTAAGGAGTTATCTAAGGCATCATTTAGGTCAGAAAAAAACTGCTCTTCATCTACTTCAAAGTTCTCCTCATCAAACTTTAGCTCCATCTTCTCTACATTTGCTCCAGCTAAGATAAAAGCTTGAGAGTGAATAGGGTAGGTAGGGTCAGGGACAATAGCGACATCACCTGGGTTGGAGATGGCTTGAACTAAGTGAACATACCCCTCTTTACTCCCCATCGTAGCAACCACTTCTGTCTCTGGGTCAAGCTCTACATTATACTTTCTTTTATACCAATTGCTCATAGCAAGACGGAGTTTATAGATACCTTTACTTGCACTATAACCATGTGTTTTATCTCGTTGAGCTGTTTCACAGAGTTTATCTATAATAGGTTGAGGGGTTCTTGCATCTGGATTACCCATAGAAAAATCTATAATATCTTCACCTGCTCTTCTTGCTGCCATCTTTAGCTCATTAATCTCTGCAAAGATGTACTTTGGCAATCTATTTATCTTTTCAAATTGAATCTCATCAAACATTACTATCCTCTTTTCCTATTTTTTTATTTAAGATGCTACTACCAGCCTCTGTGTCCATTTAGCTCTCTAAACTCTTTTCTGCTAATCTCTTTAATATCTGTACTATCAATTAAGAAGTAGTGCTTCTTGTTGTCTGCATTCTCTACTGTCTTTGCCTCTGAGATAATCTCAAAATATCCATGTCCTGTAACAAGTAACCATCTTGAGTTACCAATTGTAAATGGAGTAGAGACTTTTTTCATAAACTCACGACGTTTTTTAGTCTCTAAATTAATAAATCCAAACCATAACATGCCACGAGTAGGGTGAACAGTAACAGTTGTAATAGGTGGTATAGTATTCTCTTCACTGTTTTGTATATTTTGGATTGTCTTATTGGCTTCATGTGCTAAAAAATCTTCAGATACCTCTTGTACTACAGAAGCTATTGACTTATTTGATTCTGTTGATACATTATGAAGTTGTTGTTTTGTTAATTTGTTTCTATTTGAGTTGTTATTATTTAATTTATCTTTATTTTCTTCTTTTGGTTTGACAGGTATTTGAACTTGAACTGTTTGAGGTTCTGTTTTTTTAACAGTAACTTTTTTAGCCTCCTCTTCAGTTGCATTTGTATCTAGTGCTTTATTGTCATCAAAAAAATCTTTTTTATCTTCAACTTGATTAACAATAGGGTTGAGTTTACCTTTAGTGTATAGGTAGTACCCTCCTATTAAAATAGTAGCAATAATAAAGAGTTTAAAGAATGAAATCCCTCCACCTGTAGTTGAACTTGCTGGTATCATTACAACTTTATCATCATCTGGTGCATGGTCTTCATAGTATAGTTTAATTTTTTTTCTTAATTCACTAACATCAATATCTGGATACTCTCTTTCTAGTATCAATAAAAAACCTAAAGCTTTTACTCTATTTAGTTTATCAAACTCTTCATTGAGTAGTCGTTTTAAGTTTTCACTTGAAATATTTGTTTTAGAAAAAACACCCTCTAAACCCTCTTGTTCTATAAGCTCTTTAAATAACATTTCCCATCCTATATATTAATATTGCTGCTGCTGCACTAACATTTAGTGAGTTAAACTCACGCTTCATCTCAATAGATATAATTTTATCTACTTTTGATTTAGCTCTTTTTGAGAGTCCTTTGTCCTCACTACCTAAAACCAATACCTTTTTCTCCATAAATTGACATTTATTGAGATTTTCTCCATCCATTGAAGCCCCATAGATTGTAAAATTTACCTGTTTTAGTTCGTTTAGTACGTCTAAAATATTAGGAACTATTACAAAAGGCATCTCTAGCAAAGCACCTGAACTTGTACGTACAATTGAAGCAATTTTAAGTGACTTTACGCCAGTAGCAATAATGCCATCAACCCCTAAGGCATAAGCAGAACGTACAATAGCTCCAATGTTTCCTGTATCGGTTAATCCATCGAGAACTACTATAAAACGCTCATGCTTTAGAGTAGTTAGAGTGCTCTCTTGAAAGGATTCCAACTCAACCAAAATTCCTTGATGGTTACCACCTTTGCTCATACTCTGAGCCCACCTCTCTTCCAAAAATTTAATTTTTGATTGGTAGGCATTAAAGAGTTTTTGAGGTAAAATCCCTCTTTTTGCTATGTAGACAGTTTTTATGTTTTTTTCATGCTTTTTTAGAGCATGGAGGCAGACTTGTTTACCATAAATAATCATAAAAGGGATTTTACCCTTTTTTTGCTGTAAATAAATTTGTTTTAGTTAATAAGTTGCTTATACCACTCTTTTACCGATTTTGTAGTAAGTTTAGCAAGAATTTTTGCTTTGACTTTTGGTTGTAAATCTAAGGCTAAAATATCATCTATATATAGTACTTTAGTTTCATCTTTTTTTGCTTTAATTACTACTACCCATTCACCTTTAGGATTAATCTCTTTATTATTAAACTTATTTAAAATACTTTTAGCGTCTCCTCTATAGTACTTTTGAAATTTTTTAGTTAACTCTTTTGCAAAAAATACTTCTCTAGTCTTATCAATCTCTACTATCTCATTAATAAGCTTTTCAATTCGATGTGGAGCTTCATATAGTACAACATTTTCAGCTTTGTTCATTAACTCAACTAAAGC
>JALWNF010000153.1:0-217 GCA_026995985.1 Campylobacteraceae bacterium | reverse complement strand
GGTAAAAAGCCATAAAAGAGAAAGTTCCCCTCTTTAAAACCACTAGCTGCATAGGCTGTAGTAACTGCTGTTCCTCCTGGAAGTACATCATACTCAATATTTTCTTGTTGACAATACTCCACCAAAATCTGCCCAGGGTCAGAGATAACAGGCATACCTGCATCACTCACATAGACTACTTGTTCATCTTTTAGTCGTTTAGAAACTTGACTAAGAC
>JALWNF010000152.1 GCA_026995985.1 Campylobacteraceae bacterium | reverse complement strand
AGCTACTGCAGCTGTAAGTACCCAAAAGGCAAGTTTTCCAAGCCCAATAGCAACACCTTCGTGTCCTGTCTCATCAGAGAGCATAAAGTAAACAGAACCAATCATTGCATAGAGCATCCATACAACAAGTGCATTAATGTGAACCATTCTAGCAACACTAAAGTCAAATACCTCAAAGAGGAAAGATGGATATAAGAACTGAATAGCAGCAATAAGTCCCATAAGAAGCTGTGCTCCAAAGAGTACAATTGCTACTCTAAAGTACATCATTCCAAGCTCTTTACCTTTGTTGCCTTCAAATGAATTTGTTTTAATACTAGTGAGCATTTGTGCCTCCTGCTTTGAATTGGTCAACTGTTTTTGAGAAGTTTCTTGGGAAACCATTTGTATCAATAGCACTCATATGTTTTAGGAAAGCAACTACCCCTTTTGCCTCATCTGCTGTAATTCCAAGGTCAGGCATCATACGAGCATGTGTAGGGTATTTTGAAGGGTGCTGTAAGAACTCTGCCATAGCCTCTTCAACTGTATTTTTTCCTGTCATACCTTGCATTGGTCCACCATCTTGCCAAGCTGGGTCTAACCACGCTTTTGTAAGGTCAGGTGCATAGTATGCTCCATTTCCTAAAAGTGTATGACAGTTCATACAGTTTTTTGCTTGTACCGTTAATTTTCCTAGATGTAGTAACTCTTTTGCCTCTTTTGGGCTCCACTCTTTTCCGAAAAAGAGTTGTTTTTTACCAATTACTGGTACCTCATGTCCTCTTTTTTTACTCATCTTATAATCAATTTTATAATTGATTACTGTTGGAGCTGGTACTCTTTTAGTTACCCCATTTTTTAAGTCTGCATCAGTACCCATTGAGATTTGTCCAAGCGTATCAAAAGTAAGCCAGATAAGCAAAATAGTTGCAAACCCTGTTACCCATGCCGCTGAACGTCGCCAAAATGGTATGCTTGTCCAGACCGAAACATTTTTGTTAGTCATCTACTCTTCCTTTATTTTTTATTTTTTATGATTTTATCACCATCTTCATATCTCTCCTCTCCAGATGTTATTAACATATAGTAGAGGTGGGGAACAAAGAGATATGCTAACATCGTTACCATCAATACCTTTATGGTAAAGTGGTTACTCTGTATTAGTGTGGCAAAATCATAAAGAAAGTATGTTTGTAATGCCCAAAATAGATAGCCTATAGGAGTCCATTTTTTAGAGAAGTAACCCATTTTTGAAAGTGTTATAACTGCCACATATGCCACTCCAAAAATAAGTACAAGTGTTGACTCTATAAAAATAGGTAAAAATTTATCAATCTCTATCTCTGGACGAACTATTAACTGTTCCATATATAGTTTTCCTAGTGCTATCTATGTAATTTACTAAAAGGTTTACACCATTTGAGCATGGAGGAATTATGACACTTTTTAGTAGATTATATATTGACATATATCAAGAAAATTGATAAAAATAATTAACTATAATAATAGTTAAGTACTATTTAACGATACATCTAGCAATAAAAAAGGCTCTAGAGTAGTTAGGTGATATAAAGTTGTTATCTTCTAAAGTCCAATCATTAGCTTTATTTATATTGATACTTTGTGCCATTTTTCGTTGCATTCTACTTTCACAAATAATTGTTTTACCACTTTTGAATGCCTCTTGTACTTCTGTCATTCTATCAGTAGTTATCTTGTAGTGTGCTCCAATAAATATAGCAAGTACTACAGTTACCCAAAAGAGTCCTCTTTTAACTGCACCCTTTGACATAAAAGGTCTTGTAGTTACAAAGAGTGTTATAATTAAAATAACTCCACCTAGTATTAGGTAAGCACCCTCTAAATAAAAAAAGTTTTTCATTGTCTATATTCCTAATTTTTTATAATGGTAGCAGAGATATATTCTGTTTATATTGACACCTATCAATATTTTTTTAATAAAAAAGCTCTATACTTACCAATATTTAATATCTGGGATTTTATATGGATAAGATGAGAAGATATCTACTTCCTGCTCTCTTTTTAGCTTTTCTTCTTTTTGGATTAAATGCTTTTTTAGAGAGTAAGCCAAGTAGCAAAAATGAAAGAGTATATAAATTTGTAAAAGAGTATAGTCCTTTTTATATAGAGAAGCGTTTTGGTGGGCTTCAGATTATGAGCAGAGAGGATAGCTCTTTTAAAGAGAAGCCTGACAATATGAACTTTTTTAAAGAGTTTGAACGTTTAGAGAGAGAGTGGGGTAAAGCACACCTAAAGTTAGATAAGAGTACTCTACTTATACTTGATGACAATGGAAGTACAAAAGCAACTCTACCACTTCATGACAAAGAAGAGATACTCTTTGTTCATCGCTACTATGGAGTGGAGTAGTTGATGTTAAAAGTTATCTTAACACTTGTCTTTTCTATTGTTATGCTTATCTTTATGGCATTTCCTGCTATGAAGATTGTAGAGGCTATAGGAAAGCTAACACCTCTTTCTAAGAGGTTATACAATATATTGCAAATATTGGTAACTATACTTCTCTCTTTAGCTGTTGGGTTGTTTCTTAAATTCGCTTAAAAAATACTCTTTTACAACTCTCTCAAAATACTTCATACGCTCTTTGCCTTTTGGCATACTCTTGCGTAGAGCTTTCATCTCTTTTAAAAACTCACCTACATTTTGAGGAATAATCTTCTCAATATATTGTCGTAACTCTTTTGCAAAAGCAGGTGATGCACCTCCTGTTGAAAAAGCAATAGTTAAATCGTCTCTTTTTATGTATGATGGGAAGATAAAGTCACAATATTGAGTATCATCTACGGAGTTTATAAGAGTTTTAGAGTCTCTACTCTCCTCATATATCGCTTTGTGGAGTTCTATGGTGTCTGTTGCTACTATGACTATATCGAAACCATCTATATCTCCTCGAATATAAGCTCTTTTCTCTAAAGTTAGTCCATACTTCTCTATAAGCTCTTTTGCTCTCTCTTCTACTTTTATGCTTATTATTGTGATGTTTGTAGTAAACTCTATAAGTTTTTCTAGCTTCTCTGTAGCAATAGTTCCACCACCAACAACCAATACTTTTAAATTGGTCATATCTATTAACATTGGAAAATATGCCATAACAATCCTTTTTTTTTCAAATGTAGCAGAAGTTTAGCATAATCGTTTTGATATATATCAACTTTTATCTCTTGTGTTTCTTCTATAATTTGCATTATGAAAATATTAGATGAAAAACTAAAAAATGAACTACTTTATGAGATGCAAAATAGCTTTCCAATGGTTGAAAAGCCTTTTGATATTATTGCTAAGAAACTAGGAGTTAGTCAAGATGAGGTTATGGCTACTATAAAAAAGTTAAAAGAGGAGAAGATTATTAGACAGACCTCTGCAATTTTTGATACCAAACGTTTAGGCTATAAATCCTCTTTAGTAGCTTTTAAAGTAGATGAAGATAGAGTAGAT
>JALWNF010000151.1 GCA_026995985.1 Campylobacteraceae bacterium | reverse complement strand
GCATGTCCGTTTTGTACCAACACAACCCATTGCTATGAGAATAGAGGAGCTTTTAGAGGGGGTTCAGTCTGAACTTGCCATTAAGATTTATGGAGAAGAGCAAAAGGTTATGGCTAAAATCTCCAAACAAATCCAAGAGGCACTAGAGGGGTTAGAGGGGCTTGAAGAGGTAGAAGTAGAACCACAATTGGGTCAAGCCAATATCATTATTCGTCCAAACTATCAAGCCTTAGCACGGTATGGTGTAAAGGTCTCGGAGATTATGCAGTTTATTAGAAACGGGATTGGAGAGGAGTCAATAACCCAAAAGATAGAAGGGGTTAAACGGTTTGGGATTGTAGCAAAACTAAAAGATGCAAGAGAAGAGATTGAAGAGCTTAAAAACATTAACTTACGCACCGAAAAAGGCTCTATAGTTAGGCTTAGAGATGTCTGTAATATCGAAGTGCGACAAGGTGCTTCTTTTATTAAACGACAAAACCTTAACCGTTACATGGTTTTAGGAATTGAAACCGAGGGGCGAGATGTTGCCTCACTTGTAGCCGAAGCCAACGAACGCATAAAAGAAAAAGTCAAAATGCCATCAGGATACTACATAGAGTGGGCAGGAGATTTTAAAAATATGCAAGAGGCAACACAGAAGCTAATGATAATTATTCCTGTGACGATTATGCTGATTTTACTTCTACTCTACACAGCCTTTAACTCTATGAAAAAGGCTCTTTTGGTGCTTATGAATGTGCCGTTTGGTCTAATGGGTGGGATTGTAGCCCTTATTGTTTCAGGGATTTACCTCTCTGTTTCAGCCATTATTGGTTTTTTAGCCATCTTTGCTATTGCGATACTTAATGGAATTGTTTTAGTAAGCTTTATTGATGAGTTACGAGAAAAATACCCTGAAAAAGCACTAAAAGAGGTGATTGTAGAAGCGACACTTCTTCGCCTACGCCCCGTTTTAATGACGGCATTTACTACGCTGTTTGGGATTTTACCTCTGCTTTATGCTACGGGTGTTGGGTCTGAAATTCAATATCCGTTATCGGTAGTGATTGTTGGGGGGATTATTAGCTCTACGCTATTGACACTTTTAGTTTTGCCTGTTGGGTATTTGGTGGTTTATAGGAGGTAGTTTGAGTTCCCACTTGATAAAAGTGGGATTACAGATAAAATCTATTTTGAAAAGTGCTGATAGTCCTTAGTATATTTCCAATCACCTCCCCATCTCCAACCGTACTTTTTAAAGACTTGTGTTGCTTTGTCATATTTTAGAAGTACAGCTTGGTCACTATATGTATTATTTCTATGAACTCTTTTTCGGTACTTTAGTGACCCCTTATGAGATATATGACCTGTTTTTGAGATATAAGGGTTCTCTAAAGGGTTAATATCTATAGCTTTTCCATAAGCATGTCTTGACCACTTCTTTTTGTCTCCTGTAACTACTCGACAGTTAAAAGCAGAGGTGTTATCAGCATCTATAGACTTCCAATCATTGGCTTTAAAGTCGCTTACTAGTCTCATTTGACGAATAGGGTAGTGAAGATTGTATAGCTCTTCAAAGATATAAACAACCTCATTAGCAACATCTTTATGGACAATTATCTCACCAGAGACAGTCTCTCCATTAAAATTCCAATGATTTACATTTATATATCGTAAATCAGAAAGAGAGACAGGACATGTGCTACGCCATGAGTTACCTTCTATCATTCTTTTCTGAATTTGTGGTGTTATTGGTAAAATATTAGCATTGAATTGTGCAGATATATTGCTTATGAGCAGGGCTATTAGTAGTATAATTTTATTCATAATGCTACTCTCCTTTTAATCTGAGTTCAACGAAATATCCTATCTATAAAAGCCTAAAAATATGAAAGATTTTTAAAATTAAATTTATTAGTTAAAAAATAAATTATATTGTCTATATCTACTTTTAATACTTTAATGTTAAAATATCTATAAATAGTTATATGGAGTAATTAGATACCACTATGCCCATTAATCTAAAACAGTTCCCATTTGGAGCCTCTTTAGAAGAGGAAGCATTTACATTTATAGAAGAACATGCTAAATTTATATCAATTCCTAAAAATAATATTTTGTTTTATCAAGGTGATATTTGTGAAGATGTACTGTTTTTAACCAAGGGTGAGGTACGGCTCTATATTCAAGATAAGGGTATAGAGAGTATTGAACTATATATACTTAAAGAGGGTGAGCAGTGTATTGTAAACATAGCATCAACTATTTCAGATACTAATGCTATTGCAACTGCTGAGACTATTACAGATATAGAGGGCTATATTTTAAATAAAGAGAGCATAAAAAAGCTCTATACTCTTTCCTATGTCTATCAGAGTTATATCTTCTCTCTATATACTATTCGTATGGCAGACTTAGCAACACTTATAAATGATATAAAGTTTAAAAAATTAGATATTCGTCTATTGGAGTGGTTACAAAAGCGTAGTGAGAAGAGATTAAAGATTACTCATGAAGAGATTGCTAACTCATTAGGTAGTTCTCGTGTTGTTATTAGCAGGACATTAAAAGAGTTAGAAAAGAGAGGTAAAGTTATTTTACATCGTGGTTCTATTGAGGTATTGTAGAGTATATTTTTTAATATACTCTATAGCAAATAAAAATTTTAAAGCTTCTTCAAAAAGGCAGAAACAATAAAGATAGTAGTTCCATTAACTTTGCCTTGAATATGAGTAGGGTCTCCTGGAACCATTCTAATATTTTTAACCGTTGTCCCTTGCTTTGCTGTAAATCCTGCACCTTTTACTACTAAATCTTTTATAATAGTAACTGAGTCTCCCTCTTTTAAGATATTTCCATTAGCATCTCTAACAGGCTCTACATTTTCATCTTTTAATTCTGCCTCTGCCCATGCTTTGGTATCATCGTCCATATACATCATATCTAGTTGGTCTTGGTTACCTAATCTACTATAGATTCTATAAGCCATAACTTGAACAGCAGGATTTTCACTCCACATTGCTTCATTTAGACAGTACCAGTGATTTTTATTTTCTGTTGGTGATTCACAAGAGGCTAAACATGTCTCACAAAGGGTTACTGTATTATCTCTTGGTTCTACTTTATACTCTGTTAGTCCAGCATCTGACCCACAAAGGTCACATCTATCTTTTATACTCATTTTCTACCTTTTTAAAATATTTACCATATTATACTAATGTTTGGCTAATAGAGTTATATTATAATATAAAAAATAGATAAACAAAGTTTTATAGGGATATTAATAAGAAAGGTTTCATAAAATTAGAGAGATAGTATAATATTGAACTTATGTTATAACTAAAGAGGAAAGCTAAACTCTATCTTTCCTCTTTCCCTTTCACTAAGGCACTAGCATTGTCCATTAAGACAGGAACAAATAGAAGTGAGACAAATACAGCTGCTACTGTACCAGAGATAAGTGCAACTCCAAGACCACCAAAGATAGGGTCACTTGCAAGTAGAGCAGAACCTAAGATAATAGCTACAGCAGTTAAGAAGATAGGTGTAGCTCTAATGGCTGTTGCATGTGCAATAGCTCTTTTTTTCTCCATTCCCTCTTCACTAATTAGACTCATTGCAAAGTCAATAAGTAGTAGAGAGTTTCTTGAACTAATTCCCATAAGAGCAATAAAACCAATAAGTGATGTTGCAGTAAGGAAGAAGGTATTTGCTGTTACCAAGTCAGCAACCCAGTGTCCAACAATAACCCCAATAAGAGAGAGGAATGAACCACCCAAAATAATACCACTTAGTGCAAAGCTTTTATAGTATACAACCAATAAGAAGAAGATAAGCACTAATGCAGCAATAAAGGCAGCACCTAAGTCTCTAAAGGTATCTAAAGTAACTTTCATCTCACCATCCCAACGAAGCAAGAACTTTTCTCCTGTCTTTTTGTCTGTTAAGATAAGGTCAAACATATAAGTTGAGATAGGAGCTGTCTCTACCTTGTACTCTTTTTCAAAATACTTCATCATCTTCTCTCTAGCATCTAAAAGAGGATAGACTTGTGAAACATTGTCTGTCTCTGCAATAACATTAATTACTCTATCTAAATCTTTATGCATAATACTAGGAGTTGAGTCAACTTGAACAACATCTACAACCTCTGTAAGAGGAACCATCATACCTCTTTGGTTCATAAGATTGAGTGAAGCAAGTTTTGAGCGAATTGCATCTGCACTTTTATCTTTTAACTCTTTGGTCTCATCACTTAATACTAAAAAGATAGGAATCTGAACAGAGCGATTAGTTGAGTTTTTAGTAGCAATTGCCATTCCCTCAAATGCAAGATATAAAATCTTATTAACCTGTTCAATCCCTAGTCCTGAACGAGCAATCTTCTCACTATCTGGAACAAGTTTATATTTTTTATATATATCATCAGCCATAACATCAACATCTACCAAATCTTTTGTATCTTTTAAGATATTTGCTACCTCAATAGATAGTTTACGTATATGTTCAAGGTCATCACCATGAACCTCTACTACAATAGAAGCAAGAGTAGGAGGACCTGCTGGTTGCTCTATCATCTTAATAGTTGTTCCAGGGACAACAGATTCACAACTACTTTTTATAATAGGACGAAGACGACTTACCATAAGAAAAGAGGGCTCTTCTCTCTCCTCTTTAGGAGTTAAGTTTACTGATATCTCTGCAACATTTTCAGTACGTTTCATAGCTGAGCCTTTAACTAGTCCTGCATAGTCAAGAGGGATTCCTTGTCCATAGAAAGTAGATATATTTAGAACCTCTTTCTCTTTTCGTAAAATATTGGTTACACATTGTGTTACCTTTTTGGTCTCATAAATAGAACTACCTGTTGGAGTATCTACATATATAGAGTATGTATTTGCACTCTTTCCAGGAAGCATTCTCGCTAGTACAGCTTTTGATGGAAACATAAGTAGAGAAGCAAAAAAAGCTACAATAGTAAGTATGATTACCATTGCTTTTCTAAACTTAGATTGTAAAATCCAAAAGACAAAATTTTCAAGTTTTTTCATCTACTTCTCCCCCTTTTTGTTCGGTTCATTCTCATCTTCACTATTTAAACATGGTTCACAAATACCATAAGGGTTATTTTCCATGTCGTGGTGTTCTCCAGCTTTTGGCTTTTTAAGAAGTTTTAGACTTAAGTATGGTGTAAAGATATAAGCTACTACTAAAGATGCAAAGAGTGCTACAGGAACATTTAATGGGATAGGCTTCATAAATGCTCCCATCATTCCTCCAACAAACGCCATAGGAACCATAGTTAAAATAATTGCAAGAGTTGCAATGTTTGTAGGTGCACCTACTTCATCTGTAGCCTCTACTAAAATCTCACCCATCTCTCTCTTTTCAGCACCTGGGGTGTGTAGATGTCGGTGAATATTTTCAATAACAATAATAGCCGCATCGACCAATAGACCCAATGAGAGCAAGAATGCAAAGAGGGTAATTCGGTTAATAGTCTGCCCTGTCATAAATGCAATAAATAGTGTTATAGATAAAATAGCAGGAACAGTAAAGGTAACAATAAGCGACTCTCTCCACCCTAAAGCAAAGACTAACATAATAGCAATAATAAGAATAGTAATAATCAAGTGGTGCATCAACTCATCAACAGCATGGTTTGCTCTCTCACCATAGTTTCTTGTCTCTACATACTCTATGCCAAGTTTTTTAAACTCCTCTTTATGCTCCTCTACCATCTTTAGAACATCTTGTGCTACAAAAACAGCATTTGTCCCTGCTAGTTTAGAGACAGCTAGAGTTACTTGTGGTATTGTCTTTGAGAATGGTTGAGATTTGTCATTGTTAGCTCTAAATATTAAATCAACATCTTTAAAGTTCTGTTTGTCGATTCCATCTATTACATTTGCAACATCTCTAAGATATATAGGTGAACCCATATAGTTAGCTACCATAACATTTTTTATATCTTCTATACTTGTAATTGCATTAGAGACACCAAACATAACAATCTTTTTATCTTTAGTTTTTCCTTTAACCTCAGGAACATTTACTGCTAGTTGCTTTATAGCTTGCATAATTTGCCCTAAAGAGAGGTGGTATGCAGAGAGTTTTCCCATATCAACTTCTACATTATACTGCTCTTTATGGTCTCCATAGAGGGTAGTCTTTGCTACATTTGGAATACCATTAATTTTATATCTTAAATCACGAAGTTTCTCATTGAACTCAACAGTAGATAGTTTTGAGTCTGGTGTTTGGTAAAAAGCAAATGTAAGAATAGGAACATCAATGTCTATATCAAAAGGTTTAACAAGTGGTTGCATAACCCCTTTTGGCATCTCGTCCATATTTTGCATTACTTTATCGTAAAGTTTAAGGTTAGACTTCTCTCTGTCCTCTCCAATATAGTACATAACATTAACAATACCAACATTGTTTTGAGAGATACTATAGACATGCTCAACCCCTTGAACCTCTCTAAGTTTCTTCTCTAGTGGTTTAGAGATAATATTTTCTATCTCTAAAGGACTAGCTCCTGGCATAGCAACAATTACACCACCACCAGAGATAGCAATTTGAGGGTCCTCCTCTCTAGGCATAGTAGTAAGAGAAATCCACCCTAAAGCTAAGATTACTATCCCTAAAATAGCAGTCAGAGGATTTCTTAAAAATCCTTGTCCTAATTTACCTGCAATATCTTTTACAACATATGGTTCATTTCTATTTTGACCCATGATTAGCCCTTAATATGTACTTTTGCATACATTCCAGGGTAGATAGCTTTACCCTTTTTATTAAATTTAATTTTCATTTTAAATTTGTGTGTCATAGGGTTAGAACTTGGGATAATAGAGGCAATATTTCCTGTAGATTTAAATCCTACAGATGGTACTTCAATTTGAACTTTATCTTTAATTTTAATATACTTAATATCACTCTCTGCTATTTCGACAATAATACTTAGTTTAGAGAGGTCTGTTAAGATTACCCCTGGCATTCCTGGAATTGCCATCTCTCCAACATTAAGTTTTTTAGCAATAATAACACCATCATTAGGTGCTCTTAGTTTAAGATAGTTGTATTGGTTAAGTACCTCTTTTTTCATAGCTTTTGCTTGAGCCACTTGTTTAGAGGCAATAGCAACCATATCTTTCATATTTTTAGCATTAAGTTCAAGATTCTCTAACTCATATTTAGAGACCATACCCTTTTTAAAGAGTCTTTTGTATCGTCCAAGATTTAAAAGTACATTTGAGTACTGGTTTTTATTCATCTGAAGAGCTAGTTGAGCTTGTGAAATAGCCAAGTTTACTTGCTCTTTTTTAGAGTCTATCTCTTTGGAGTCTATCTCATAAAGAAGTTGACCTTTTTTGACTATATCTCCCTCAGAGACCAACATCTTTTTTACAATTCCCATATATCTACTTGTAATCATCTTTTGATTATCTGACTGTACTGCTCCACTTAACTCTAGCTCAATAGCATTTAGTAGTGAACTTATAGCTAACAGTAGACCAATAGTTAGTAGTTTTTTCATGAATTCTCTCCTTTGTTTAGAACTGATGTTAATTCAAATACTTTTGCATTTCTATCATTTTTTGCTGTAAGTAGCTTTAAGAGTACCTCTAGCTCTTTTGACTGCTTAATAAGCACATCTGTAATTGAGGCAATACCCTCTTGGTAACGTCCCTCATAGTTCTCATATACCTTTTCAGCAAATTGATACTGTGTCTCTAGGCTTTCAATTTCAGCATCTTTACTTTTTATACTTGTCAAAAGCTTTTTGATTTGTAATTTTATACCAGCTTTTGCTAGTTCTACTTGCTCTTGAACTTGCATATTTTTAATTTTTGCTTTTTCAAGACTATGTTTATTTATATTTCCATCAAATGGTGTCCACTCTAGTTGTACTCCAACAGTATAAAAATCTTTTTGGAAAAATCTATTAAACATAGAATTGTCAGCAGAACCATACTCACCAAAAGCTCCAATTGTTGGTAAAAATTTAGACTCTTCTACCTTAATAGCCATATCAGTAACTTTTAGTCCAAGTTGTGCTTTTTGAATATCAAGGTTATTTTGAACAATCTCCTCTTGTGTAAACTCTGGAATAGGTGCTAATTTATATAGAGGCTGAATAGATGTAACCGTCTTATTTAGTAAAAAAGATAGATACTGGTATGCCAACTCCCTATTGTATCTTGCTTGAGATAGCATACTTTGTGCTTCTGCTTTTCGAGCTTGTACTTCAAGTTGGTCTATCTCTTTAGCGTATCCCTCTTTACGCATATTAGCAACAATATTTTCTAGTTTATCAATATTGTTTACAATACTGCTCAGTTTATCAATATATTGCTCAATAAGTGATATATCATAAAAGGTCTTTTTTGTTTGAAATATCTTCTCATTTAAGAGCTTTTCTGTATCGAGTTGGCTCATATATGTGAGGGCTTTAGTAATTTTACTATATTGGTCTAGTTTTCCTCCAGTATAAAGAGGGACTTGATATGTTAATGTAGTTTGAATATGATTTCTAGCATCAGGATAGTTTAAATCTTTAGGTTCTGTTCCAAGAATATCTCCTCCTTGTTGTGCTAAACCTTGAGAAAATGCTCCAAAATCTCCTTGAGCTTGTTGTGCTCCTTGACCAATTGCTCCCATAAAGTCAGAAAAACCAAAATCTCTAAAAGAGGCCTCTCTACTCTTTACTTTAAATCCAAAGACATTCCCAGCATCATTGGAACGAAGAGCTTGTAGTTTTAGATTTAATTTTCCATACTTATAGCCTTTTGCTATCTCCTCCTCTTGCATCTTTATCTGTTCATTAAATTTTGAGATTTTTAACTCTAAGTTATTGTTTCTCATTATCTCTAATGCTCTCTCTAATGATAAATTAGTAAGCTCCTCAGCACTTACTAACTGTGTACAGATAACAGATACAAGTATGGTTGTTATTACTTTATATAACACCTGAACCTCCATTTGCATAATTTAAAACTATGATGATTATAAGTAAAACATATTAAAAAGAGTTGAATGGATAATAATTTTTGAAGTCTATATAAAATTATCACAACAACATAAAATATTGTAACAACTTTTAAAAAAAAACTACTTGCAAATACCATTTTATGTTTTTTTATAAAAAAGTATTATATCATTATTAATCATCTATATTGATAAATATCATCTATTTTCTCAAACTCCTTTAGCTATAATTGCAATAAGTAGCTTAAAACCTGAGTTTAACGGAATATCATATCCACAAAAGTTAAAAAATAGGTAATGTTTTCTAGAAGTAAAATCAAATTTAAGGAAAAAAATGCAGTCTTTGAGCAATTCAGCCCTTATTCAAAAATATAATATCCCAGGTCCTAGATATACCTCTTATCCTACAGTTCCTTTTTGGGATAAAGGGGCATTAGATATAGGTGCTTGGTCTCAAACTGTTCAACGAGCATTTAATGAAAGTAATAACAAAGAGGGAATCTCTCTATATATTCATCTACCATATTGTGAGAGTCTTTGTACCTTTTGTGCTTGTCATAAGCATATTACAAAACGACACTCTGTAGAAGATGAGTATATAGATACACTGCTTAAAGAGTGGAAGCTATATATAGATATATTAGACTCAAAACCATCTATTCGCGAGATACATTTAGGTGGGGGAACTCCAACTTTTTTCTCTTCTAAAAACCTAAAACGTCTAATAGATGGTCTTTTTGAGTTGGCAACACGTTGTGAGGAGTATGAGTTCTCTTTTGAAGCTCACCCTAATGAGACTACAAAAGAGCAACTTCAAACCCTTTTTGATTTAGGTTTTAGGCGTACAAGTTTTGGTATTCAAGACTATGACCCTATTGTTCAACGTGCCATCAACAGAATACAGCCTGTAGAAAATGTTCAAAGAGTTAATGATTGGGCAAGAGAGATTGGATATGAGTCTATCTCTCACGATATTATCTTTGGTCTACCACATCAGACAAAAGAGAGTATCATAAATACTATTGAGTTAACAGTTAAACAGAGACCAGATAGAATTGCCTACTATAGTTATGCTCATGTACCTTGGATTAAAGGTGTAGGTCAAAGAGGCTTTGATGAGAATGATTTACCAAAAGATGAGTATAAACGTGAACTCTATGAGTTAGGTAAAAAGCTCTTCTTTGAGGCAGGTTATGTAGAGATAGGAATGGACCACTTCTCTTTACCTACCGATAAGCTTTATAAAGCGATGGTAGATAAGACTCTCCATAGAAACTTTATGGGGTATACAGCAGGAAAGACAAAGCTTATGATAGGTTTAGGTATGTCATCTATCTCTGACTCATGGTACGCTTTTGCACAAAATGAGAAGAGGGTAGAGGATTATATTGCAAGAGTCAATGAGGGTAGATTGCCTATATTTAGAGGGCATATTTTAACCGATGAAGATTTAGTAGTAAGACAACATATCTTAAATATTATGTGTAATCTTGAGACTTCATGGGAAGATGACTCTATGAAGATAGAAAGCATAGATGAGGTCATAGATAGACTTCAGGAGATGAGAGATGATAATCTAGTAGAGATTTATGACAATAGATTGGTAGTTAAAGAGGAGGCTAGAATGTTTGTTAGAAATGTCTGTATGGCATTTGATTTAAGGTTGGCCGAGAGTCAGCCTGAAGGGAGAATTTTCTCTATGACAATTTAGTCATAGAGAGAGTGAAAATTAGATAGTTACATGAGTAACACTAATACAAGCTTCTAATGCAGAGAGTTCATTAAGAACTTTTTTACTAACCTCTCCATCTACCTTAACAACAGCTAGAGCTTGAGCATTTTTGTCTCGTCCAAGTCTAAAGTCTGAGATGTTTAAGTTGTTGTTAGCTAAGATAGTTCCAACAGAGCCAATAACTCCTGGAACATCTGTATTTCTAAATAAAATAAGACTACCTTTTGGCTCTAGGTCAAGTTCATAACCATCAATATTGATAATACGTTGAGCCTCATCACCAAACACTGTACCAGAGATAGTAAAGTTACCATTTTCAGTTACAAGTTTAATAGTCACTTTATTGTTTAGACCTGTACGGTTAACATCTTTCTCTTTAAGAATTTTTATATCTCTCTCTTGTGCTACAAACTCTGCATTGACATAGTTTACTGCTGAACCTAAAGACTCAGTTAAAATTCCAACAGTTGCAAATGTAGTTAGTGAGTCAATATAACCAGAGACATCACCTTGTGTTATTACTTTAATACTTTTAATATTACGTCTTGTTGCTTGTGCAGAGAGATTTCCCATCTTCTGAACTAACTCTAAGTAAGGTCGTAAAAAATCAGGAAGTTCATTCTCTTTAATAGGTAAGTTCAAAGCATTTGGATAAGCAATATTTTTTCCTGCTTGAATAGCATTTTGGGCAGCTTGAATAGCAATATTTTGTTGAGACTCTTTAGTATTTGCACCTAAGTGAGGTGTAACTGTAACATTGTTTAAATCAAGAAGAGGGTGTGAAGTTGCAGGTTCTTTGTTAAATACATCAATCCCTGCCATGTAGATTTTACCAGAAGATAGACCCTCTAAAAGAGCCTCTTCATCATAAAGTCCACCTCTAGCACAGTTAATTAAAACTACACCATCTTTCATCTTAGCAATCTCATCTTTACCAATCATACCAATAGTCTCTTCTGTTTTTGGTGTATGAATAGTAATAATATCACAAGCAAGAATATCATCAAAATTAGTAGTATAGGCAATGTCACAATCGGTAGCTTTTCTTGGGTCAATATATGGGTCGTACGCTATAACCTCCATCTCAAAAGCCTTAGCTCTCTTTCCAACACGAGAACCAATATTGCCAAAACCGATAATTCCTAATTTTTTGTCTTTAAGTTCAGTTCCATACCAATCTTGTCTTCTCCAGACTCTATCTTGTTTTAAGTTGTTATGAGCATAAGGAAATTGACGTACACAAGAGAGCATATGAGCCATGGTAAGCTCAACTGCTGCAATGGTATTTGCAGTTGGTACATTCATAACTACAATACCTCTTTTACTACAACCATCAATGTCAACATTGTCAACACCAACACCTGCACGAACCACAGCTTTTATCTTCTTGGCATTGTCAAGGAAAGCTTGGTCAACATCTGTAGAAGAACGAGTAATGGCTACATCAGCAAGGGGAATAATTTCTGAGATGAGCTTATCTTTAGGCTCATCTGCAGCATTAATTAGATTTATATCTGCATCATTTGCAAGAATATCCAACCCTGTTTGGTGGATATGGTCACAAACTACGATAGTTATTTTAGACATATCTGTCAGTTCCTACTTTATTTTAAAATCTTCAAATGCATCAGCAAGAGTCATACTATCGTCTTGTTTAGCATTCAGTCTCTCAAGAGCTTCTCGCTCCTCTTGACGTTGAAGTTTTTTTACAGAGATTCTGATTTTATCATTTTTAGAATCAATAAAAGAGATTGCAGCTCTAATAGTTTGTCCCTTTTCAATCTCTTCCTCTTTTAGTGGAGCAAGGTCTTCAAGTCTAAGAAGGGCATCAACTCCAGGTTCAATTGAGACAAAAATACCAAAATCTTTTTTATCTTTAACTGTTCCCTCTACAACATCACCATTTTTATGTTTTTTAGCAAAAATAGTTACAGGTGACTCCTGCATAGCCTTAATACTCAAAGAGACTTTACCTTGCTCTTTATCAATTTTAATAATCTTAACTTCAAGCTCATCGCCTACTTTGCAGATATCTTTAGCAGATTTGCCTTTTTCCCAAGAGATTTCTTGGTTGTGTAAAAGACCCTCAACAGGTCCAATTTTAAGAAATGCTCCAAAGTCTGTTATTGATGAGACTGTACCTTTAATAATATCACCAACTTTATGAGCAGAAGCGAACTCTTCAATTGGCTTTGGAAGTAGGGTTTTTCTTGAAACTCTAAGTCTTCTTTGCTCTTTATCAATCTCAATAATCTCAACATCGAGTTTTTGACCAATCTCAATATGGTCTTTTGGGTGCTTTACATTTTTCTCCCAAGAGAGTTCAGATACATGAAGAAATGCTTCTAAATCTTCACCTAAATCAACAAAGGCACCATAAGGTTCAATATTTGAGACAGTTACAGAGACAGTATCTCCCACTTTTAATGTGTTATCAATATCTTTCCATGGGTCAATGTTTGCCTCTTTAATAGATAGAGATAGATGTCTCTTCTTTTTATCATAATCTATAGCAACAACATTTACTTCATCTCCCTCTTTATAATATTTTGAAGGATTAACTGGACCTTTGTGAGAGATTTGAGAGTAGTGAACAAGTCCGTCCATTCCTCCTACATCTACAAACATACCATAAGAGGTAATCTTTTTAACTGTTCCAACAACAACAGCTTTATTTTCTAGTAGTTTATTTACAATCTCTTGTGTCTCAGCCTTTTCACGCTCAATTAGCTCTTTTCTTGAGACAATTACACTACCTTTATCTTTATCAACTTTAACAATAAGAGCTTTAATATTTTTACCAATTGGGTCAGTTTTTGGTGAGATATAAGAGAGTGTTTTTGGCATAAAGAACTCTAAACCTGAAACATCAACAACAAAACCACCTCTGTTTTTCTTTGTAATTGTCCCTTCTACAATATACTCTTGCTCTTCATCATACTCTTCAATAAACTCTTCTAAAGCTACTCTCTTTTCTGCTAACTCATAAGAGACAGTTGGTCTTTCACCTCTTTGTCCTGTAATAACAACAGGGATTGTATCTCCCTCTTTAAAGAATAGTTCACCATCTTCATCTCTAATCTGGTCTAGTGACATAAATGCTTCATTTTTTCGACCAACATCAATAATTGCTTGGTTATCTTCTTCCACTATTTTAACAATAACACCATCTACTAAATCATTTTTTGTATCTGCTTTCCTAAACGACTCCTCGAGCATTGCTCCAAAATCTACATCTTCTATTTCGATATCTTCGAACTTCATCATTC
>JALWNF010000150.1 GCA_026995985.1 Campylobacteraceae bacterium | reverse complement strand
TGTCACCACTATTAATATTTAAGTCTATGTGGTCTAGTACATACTCCCCCATAAACTTTTTAGCAATAGTTTTAGCTTCAATTATCATAATAAATCTTTTAACCTAAAGTCATACTCATAAGCATCTGTATGGCAAACATCAAAACATCTACCACAAAGCGTACAGTCGCCATTGACTACAAGTTGGGTCTTAATACCCTTCTCTTTACGCTCTTTGTCATATTTTGGTTTTGTAAACTGTAATACATGTTCTTCAAAACAGGCACTTAGACACGCTCCACAGTGGTCACACTTCTCCATATCCCATTTAACTTTTGTCATGCTTATCCAACCTAACATATTGTAGGTAGTCCCAACTGGGCAGATATATTTACACCACATTCTACGAGAGAAGAGAATCTCAAAGAGTAGAACAATAACTACCCACACAATAGCTAAACTCCAACCATAGGTTATAAAACGGCTAAAGATTCCAATAGGGTTTATAACCTCAAAGACCAAATAGCCATCTACAGCAGCAGCAACTAAAAAGGCTACCCAAAAGAAGAAACGGATATTTGGGTTGTATTTTCGCTCTTTTATTATCTTTTTGCGTACAAGCTTCATGTGAATATGTTCACCAATCTCACTTAGCAATCCATAAGGACAGACCCAAGAGCAGTAGGCTTTTCCACCTACTAAAAAGTAAAATACAATTAGAGTAACACTACCAATAATTACATTGGTATGAATATGATGCTGGGCTACAAAAATCTCTAGTGCTGTAAATGGGTCTATTAGGTGAAATCCTAAGAGCCTAGAGCCATTTAGTGTACCCTCTAAAAATTGGAAATCTATAAAAAATGACAAGAAGAAGAGTAGGTTTATTGTAATAATACTAATCCAACGCCAAGCTCTTATTGTTAGCCTCTTTTTCCCATCTGCATTGGTGTAGAAAAAGGTAGAGATAAAAGAGCTACTAAGTAACTCTTTTACACTTGCACCATACTTATCCATAACTGACTCCCTATTTAGTGGCTTCGTCTAATTTAGCTTTAAATGTAGCAATTTCATCTGCTAACTCCTCTATTTGAGAATCATCTAAGTTGCCAAGTAGTCCATACATTACATAGTTTTTACGTTTTCCACTCTTAAAATCTTTTAGAGCATTTAAAATATACTCTTTATCTTTTCCGATAAGTTTTGGTCCTATGATTCCCTCTCCAATATTTCCATGACAAGAGGCACAGCTCTTTTTGTAGAGTGTACTTGTTTTAAATGCAGCTATATTTCCAGCTTTATTTTTAAGTGCTTTGATTTTGTTTGCCACTTCATCATCTTGTTGGGTACTATTTTGGGTTGTACTCTCTTGTGCTGTTGTGGTCTCTTGAGTAGTAACATTTGGGTGTTTCTCTACCTTAATCTTCTTATCTTCCATAGCTGTAGACTCTATTAGTTTAGATATATTGTCTAGTTTGTTTACCTCTTTATCTAAACCAATCATATAAAACATTGCCCAAAGTGCTAGTAGTGTTGCAACTGTTGCTATTATGTGTCTCATTTTTCTCTCCTCATTTTAAGTATCTCTTTGTTAAAGTTTGCTATCTCATCAGCTATAGATTTTAACTTTTTATTATCTATTTGAGAGATAAGCTCTCTCATCAAGACATTCTTCTTTTTACCACTTTTAAACTCCATTATTCTGTTGTATATAAACTCACCATCTTTACCTAACAGAGATGGTCCAATTACTCCATTTGCATAGTCATCATGACAAGGTGAACACTTAATAATATAGTCATTGCTAAGTCTCTTTATCATCATTGTAATTCTAACCTTCTCATAGGGTGAGCGAATATTTAAGTAGGCATCAATGGTAGTTCTCTGTTTACTATCATTTGCATTGTAGGTGCTATTTTTCTCTTTATTATATGAGTAGTAGAACTCTCCACTATTCTCTTTAGACTCTTTTTTATCAACTTTTGTATCTACTGCATTTTGGGTTACTATAATTTTAGATGCAGATGTTTGAGTTGCTTCACTCTCTTTATCACTACTGCCACAACCTGCAATAATTAAAGCAGTACATATTAAAGATATTGTTTTTACTCTACACATTACTTTTCCCTTTTTTATAAATCTGCTCATAAGTGGTTCGTGGCATTATATTTAACACCTGTGTTGGACAAAGCTCTACACAAACACCACACCCTACACAGGCTTCACGAATTTCAGGTACTAAGCCATCTCCTTTTTTGACCATTCCAATAGCTTGTAGTGGGTCAGGATTATAGGGACACATATCGGCACAAATAGTACACTCAGCCCCTCTAAACTTCTCTAAATTCTCTAGTACCTTTTTTTGTAACTTCTGCTTCTCATTTTCATTTCCTGTTATCTCAACTCTATGGTTTGCCTTTTCGCTTGAAGAGATTACTTTTGTATGTTCATAGATTCTATCTATGGCACTATCTGGTACTTTTTTATTTGTTAGAGCTAAACATGCACTCTCATTGACAACAACAGCCATACCCATATGAACATACTTTAACTCATCTTTTTCGTGGTCTAATGCTCCTGTTGGACAGGCTAAAATACAAGGAAAAGCAGAACATAGGTAGCAACCACGCTCTAAAGGAGCTATGTAAGCCATACCTACACTTGCCCCACCATCAATATCTTCTAACTTTATAGAGTCGTAAGGGCATACCTGCAAACACTGCCCACACTTAATACAGAGTTTTAAAAAGTCATCTTCATCTACAGCCCCTGGTGGTCTAAGTCGTAGTTTGTCAGCTTTTAGTTTAGGTGCAAAGAAAATCCCAGCTCCTGTGGCTAGTGCTACAATACTAAAGCCACCAGCACCTTTTAAAAAGTCTCGTCTCTTTTTATCTTCCATTATTTTTTCCTTCTATTATTTTAGGGTGTCTATCTGTCAGTAGTACTATAGGTTCAGAGATTGGTGCTACTTTTGCCATAAAGTTTAGTATTGAGATGACAGGTGAGCCGTAAAAAAACTTGGCATTTGGGTTTAACATCCAAATCTTATCGGCATAGTAGTAGACTTGGTAGGGGGTATCTCCTACTCCGTCTCTATCTCTGTCAAACCCCTCATAATCTCCCCAATAGTTACCATCCCACTCATTTTGAGTAACCTTTGTATTGTAGGAGTCATTTACTACACTATCAATATTGCCTTTAATTGTGTTGCCTTTAAAGACATTGTGTAGGCTTAGTGAGTGAAAATGCACCCCTTCGCTATTGTAAAGAATTAGATTATTGCTAATATAGTTTTTTGTATCTGGCTCAAAAGGTGACCTGTCTATGTAGAGACCTCTTGCATTATATAGAATTTTATTGTTTTTAATGGTGTAGTTTGAGCAATCTTTTAGCCCAATGCCTAAACCTGTTGTCCCAATAGAGTTCTCTACTATATTACCTGTTGCAATTGTATCTTTTGAGTACATAAAAAATATCCCTACGCTATTGTGTTTAAAAGTGTTATCTTTTACAATATTTTTACCTGTATACATAAAGTGCAAAGAGTATCTACCATACTCACCATAGTTGTTTGCAA
>JALWNF010000149.1 GCA_026995985.1 Campylobacteraceae bacterium | reverse complement strand
GAGTATACAAAGAGGCTTTTAAGAGATGCTATGCCAAGTCGTGAGACTAAAGAGAGTACATCTTTAGATAAAGCCCTTTTAGAAGTTAAAGATTTAAAAGTCTATTTTCCTATTAAAAAAGGGTTCCTTAAAAGAACGGTAGGATATATAAAAGCTGTTGATGGAGTCTCTTTTTCAATTCCAAAAGGGAAGACTTTAGCATTAGTAGGTGAATCAGGGAGTGGTAAAAGTACAATTGGTAAAGCTGTTTTACGATTGATAGATGCTACTGATGGGAGTATCTTTTTTAAAGGGGTAGATTTGGCTAAACTCTCTCAAAAAGAGCTTCTACCCTACAGACGAAAAGTACAGATAGTCTTTCAAGACCCATACTCTGCTCTAAATCCTCGAATGACAGTTGGTGAGATTATTCGTGAAGGAATGGTAAGTTTAGGGGTTGGAGTTAAAGATAAATCTGTACAAGATATGGTGATAAAAGATTTATTGGTTAAAGTTGGGTTAGAGTTTGAACACTTTTACCGTTACCCTCATGAGTTCTCTGGAGGGCAAAGACAACGCATAGGGATTGCTAGAGCTTTGGCTGTTGAGCCTGAGTTGATTATTTGTGATGAGCCTACCTCTGCTTTAGATGTGACTGTTAGAAGTCAGGTGTTAGAGCTTTTAAAAAAGTTGCAAAAAGAGAGAGGGTTGTCATATCTGTTTATTACTCATGATTTATCAATTATCTCTACTATTGCTGATGAAGTTGCTGTTATGAGAGATGGGAAGATAGTTGAACAAGGGGTGGTTAATGAGGTTATGAATGCTCCTAAAGAGGAGTATACTAAGAGACTTTTAGAGTCTGCTCCACAATTAAATACAATTTTATGATAATATATCAATTAAATTTAAATTTTAAATTTAAATTAAGTATAAATCTTTTACTATGGGGGGAAGTAAACTAAAGAAAGAGAGTTAATTATGAAATATTATCTTAGTTGTATTTTTACAACATTGATGTTTGTTGGTTGTGGTGGTGGAGATAGTGGAGCAGACTCATCATCTAAAAATCCACCTATTTTAGATAATCATACTCCCGTAACGCTCTATAAGTCTGAATCTATTACTCCTATAGAGTTTAATAATCGTGGAGGAGATATTACAAGTTGTAGTGTATCTCCAGCACTTCCATCAGGCTTATTACTTGATATTAGTGACTGCTCAATCTTTGGAACACCAATAGTAAATCAAAATCTAAAAAACTATACTGTTACAGCTAAAAATAGTGTTGGAGAAGATAGTGCAACTGTTGATATTGAAGTGATTACTCCAAATACAAAAGTAGCAAAACTCAAAGGGGTAATTACCTATGACTCTGTACCTGTTAATTCAGATGGAGTAGGATTGGACTATGTACACACTAAAAAAAAGAGTGTAAGAGGAGCAGTTGTTAGAATAGTAGATGGAACAGATAAGGAGTTAGCTAGAACAACAACAGATAAAAATGGATACTATGAGTTTAATGTTGCAAATATAACCTCTAAAGTTAAAGTTCAAGTTTTATCTAAATTAAAATCTTCAAATTGGGATTTTGAAGTAAAAGATAATACAAATGGCAACTCACTCTATGTTATGGAGGGAAGTTTAGCTTCACTTGGGAAGAACTCAATACAGACTAGAAACTTACATGCCTCTTCTGGTTGGGGAGGAAGTTCCTATACAAGTACACGAACAGCAGCACCTTTTGCTATTTTAGATGTAGTCTATCAAGCAATTCAGAAGGTACGCTCGGCTGATAGAGATATTATATTTCCACCTTTAGATATTTTTTGGTCAAAAAATAATAAATCTGCATCAGGAAGTATTAGTAATGGGGATATTGTAACTTCCAATTATGATGGTAGTGCACTTTATATCTTAGGTGATGAAAATTCAGATACTGATGAGTATGATAGTGGTGTTATTGCCCATGAGTGGGGGCACTACTATGAATCAAAATTTTCAAGGTCAGATAGCATAGGTGGAGGACATGTAAGTGGAGATTTTTTAGATATACGTCTTGCTTTTGGTGAAGGCTTTGGAAATGCTGTCTCATCTATGTTTCGAGACAATCCACTCTATTGGGACTCTTCAGGACTACATCAGGCTAATGGCTGGAGTATGAATTTAGAGACAGAAAATAGTCGTGAAAATCCAGGTTGGTTCTCTGAAGGCTCTATTCAGAGGATTTTATATGATATCTATGATAGTCATAATGATACAGGAGATACCATCTCATACGGATTTAAACCAATTCATCAACTTCTTATTGGAAAGGAGAAAAATACACCAGCTTTTACAAGTATCTTTACCTTTATTAAGGGATTAAAAGATGAACATCCTTCAGATGTAACAGCTATAGATAATATTGTAGCACAAGAGAGTATTGCACCAATTAATGATATTTATGGAACTGGACGAACCAATAAAAAAGAGTATGCAAATCCTCTCTATGATGAGTTAACTACAGGGAGTGGTGTTACTATTGTAACAAACTATGCTGTAGATAGTTATTTGAGTGAGCGTGGTAGAACAAATCAGTTGGGTGCTTATAATTTTGTTAAAGTAGTAGTTCCTAGTGAAGGAGACTACACTATTACAGTTTCTCAAGTTGGTAGTTCAGGTAATCCTGACCCAGATTTTTATCTCTATAGAGGCTCTTCAAATCAACCTGTAGCTAAAGCAGAGAATCCACCAGCTCTAAGTGATAGAGTTACAGCACATTTACAAAAAGGTATCTATAGAATGGCTATTGTTGTCTATAACCAATATAGTGGTACTAGCTACCGTGTTAAATTAGTTAAGAATTAAGGAGTAGAGATGAGAAGATTTAATATATGGGTGTTGGCTCTTTTGGTTATAGCATTAGGTATATTCTACTTTATAGTACAGCCTAAGAGAGTCTATGGAGTTTTAGAAGGAGACACAACTAAAATGATGCAAAAGAGTGGTTCTTCTGTTAAGATAAAATATAGTAGTGAACATGTCGATATTGATACACCTAGTAGAGTTCATATTACTCTTACTACACCTAAAAGTAATGGTATATTGAGTGTTGAGGTCTATCCTCGTGAAGATAGTTTAGAAGGGGTTGAGTATAAAAGATATCAATTTTCTATTACTTCATCTAATCAAGAGTTTACTATTGATTTAGAACCATTCTCTTTAAAAGAGGGACGTTTTTATATTAATCTTATTGCCTCTATTCAAGGAGAGAGACCAAAAGTATTATCTATTCCTATAGAGATAGGAGATGTTTCTAAAAATAGACTAAAAACATCTATTTTCAAGACCCAAAAAGGTGAAAAATTACATATTATGAAGGCACAAGAGGAGATAAAATAGTCCTATTAGTGTTACTTTTATACTCATTTAAATAAAAAAAATAAACTTTATTTATTCTTTGTTTAATAATCTAAATTGTTCATTATTAATAATATGTTTTAAGAAAAGCCTCTAAAAAGGGCTTTTTTAAATATCTTATAACAGCCAATATTTTATTTTATCCTCTTTATCATAATCAATAATAATAATAAACTTTAAAAAAAATTCAAAATTAAATTAGCTTTTAAGCTTTAATTCTTACTCAACTTTTTCCTATTACACTGCTTTTAATAAAGAAATTTTTTAGGAGGATGTTTTATGAGTAAAGTTACAAGTATCCAAGAGAAATCAAATTTTCAAGTTCTATCAGTAGGTCAGAGTGGCACAATGGTCTATATTGTTCAAAAAATATTAAATACATTAGGCTATGAGCTAGAAGAAGATGGTATTTTTTCAGAAAAAATGAAAAAAGCAGTAAAAGAGTTTCAATCTACAAGAGAAAATTTAGTTGTTAATGGTATAGTAGACTATTTAACAATGAAAGAGATGGATGAAGCGAGTAGTAATATTATTTGATTTAGATGGAACAGTTATTGACTCAACAGAGGCAATATTAGATAGCTTTAGAGTTGCATTTGAGAGTTTAGGAGGAGAAGTTCCTTCAGATGAAGCAATTAAGAATGAAGTAGGACACACTTTAGAAGATATGTTTTTAAAACTAGGTGTAGCAAAAGATAGAGTAGATGAGTATGTAGATGCTTATAAGATGCACTATCGTATTATCTCTTGCCAAAAGACAGTTTTGCTTGATGGAGCAAAAGAGGCTATTGAGGAGGCAAGTAGGTTTGCTACACTAGGTGTTGTTACTACAAAGACAGGAGAGTACTCTCGTATTCTTTTAGAGCATCTTGGTTTGATGCACTACTTTAGTGTATTGATTGGGCGTGAAGATGTTCAAAATCCAAAACCCCACAAAGAGCCTATTTTAAAAGCTTTAGAGAAAATAGAACATGATAAAAGTAGAACATGGATGATTGGTGATACATGTATGGATATTGAGTCTGCAAAAAGTGCAGGAGTTAATGCTATAGCTGTTACTTCAGGGTATGCTTCTTTTGAAGTGTTACAAAAGTGTGCTACTTTAATCAATTCAAATCTCTGTCAAGCTGTTAAATATATTAAAAAAAGTGATAAAAACTATAAATAGTGCATAGAATGTATACATCTGCATAAATTATATGATTTTTTTGAGAGGTATGAACACCCTTTAAGAGAGGGGTGATTACAATACTTCATAACAGTAAAAAAATTAGGAGAAGTCATGACAGAAATTAGATGGCACAGCCGAGCTGGACAGGGTGCCGTATCTGGTGCTAAAGGTTTAGGAGATGTTGTAGCAACAACAGGTAAAGAGGTTCAAGCCTTTGCACTATATGGTTCTGCAAAAAGAGGGGCTGCTTTAAGAGCCTATAACAGAATTGCAGATGAGCAGATTTTAAACCATGCAAAGTTTATGAGACCAGACTATGTTTTGGTAATTGACCCTGCATTGGCATTTACAGACAATATTACAGAGAATGATAAAGATACTACACAGTATATTATTACAACTCACCTTTCAAAAGAGGAGCTTATTGCTCAGATTCCTGAACTTCAAGGAAAAGAGGATAGGGTTTTTGTAGTAGATTGTGTTCAAATATCACTAGATACCATTGGACGTTCTATTCCAAACTCACCAATGCTTGGTGCTTTTGTAAAAGTCTCTGGTATGTTTGAGTTGGATTATTTCTTAGAGAATATGAAACGTGTATTGGCTAAGTTCCCTCAAAAGATTATTGATGGAAACATGGCGGCTATTACAAGAGCCTATAATGAAGTTAAGTAGAGAGGGGTAGATAATGTCAGTAAAATTACAAGATTTAAATTTATGTGCAAATGATAAAAGGGGTAAAAACCAACTTGGTATTGGGACAGGTCTAGTAGGTTGGGACGAAGTAACTCAAGGTACAGTTTTAACATCATTTGAGGGTGATGCAACAGATATTGTATCTAAAAAAGCAGAAGAGAGAGCATACTCTGACTTTAACTCATATACAGCTACTGTTGCATCTTGGAGAGTCATAAAGCCTGTATTTAACAGAGATATCTGTATTGATTGTCAAAACTGTTGGGTATGGTGTCCAGACACATCTATTATCTCACGAGATAAGCAGATGTTAGGGATTGACTACGACCACTGTAAAGGGTGTGAAGTATGTTCAGAGGTGTGTCCTACTAATCCAAAGTCACTTTTGATGTTTAATGAGCATGAAGATTTAGAGGTAGCACTTTCTAAGTGGCCAGAGAAAAAGAAAAAAGAAAAAAAGTAAGGAAGAGCGTAATGGCAGTAAAATTTGATTTAAATGAGAGAGAAGTTTGGGACGGTAACTATGCTACCTCTCAAGCATTAAGACAAGCTAATGTAGATGTTGTTGCTGCTTACCCTATTACTCCATCTACACCTATTGTTGAAAACTATGGTGCTTATGTAGCTAATGGCTATATTGATGGCGAGTTTGTAATGGTTGAGTCTGAACATGCTGCTATGTCAGCATGTATTGGTGCTTCAGCATCTGGTGGACGTGTATCGACTGCGACATCTTCTCAAGGGTTTGCACTTATGGTAGAGGTACTTTACCAAGCATCAGGAATGAGACTACCTATTGTGCTAAATGTTGTAAACAGAGCATTGGCTTCTCCATTAAATGTTCGTGGAGACCATGCTGACATGTACTTAGGTAGAGATTCTGGGTGGATTCAGTTTGGTGCATTTAATGCTCAAGAGGCATATGACTTAGCACTATGTGCTTTTAAAGTGGCTGAAGACCATAGAGTAAGACTACCTGTTATGGTTCACCAAGATGGGTTTATTACCTCTCATACAGCACAAAATGTATACCCTCTAACAGATGAGATAGCAAAAGAGTTTGTAGGAGAGATTGTTCCTGTAGATGATATGCTCGATTTTTCAAGACCTGTAACTTATGGTGCTCAAACTGAAGAGGATTGGCACTTTGAGCATAAGGCAAAACAGCATAAAGCCCTTATGGACTCAAGAGAGGTTATCGATGAGGTTTTTGCTGAGTTTGAAAAGGTATCAGGAAGAAAGTATAAACGAGTTGAGACTTATGATATGGAAGATGCTGAAGTAGCATTAGTTGGACTAGGTACAACAGTTGAGACAGCTCGTGTAGCAGCAAAAGAGTTAAGAAAAGAGAAGGGAATAAAAGCAGGTGTTGTAGCTATTAGATGTTTTAGACCTTTTCCACTAGATGAAGTAAGAGATGCACTTGAAGGTGTAAAATCTATTGCAGTTACAGACCGTTCATCTCCTGGTGGAGCTATGGGTGCATTCTATAATGAAGTAGCAGCAGCAATGGCTACATCTAAGAGTAGACCAATGGTAACTAACTATATTTATGGTTTAGGTGGACGAGACTTGTCTATTGAGAACTGTAAAGAGATTTTCCAAGACCAAAAAGCAAATGCAGATGCAGGTCACATAACAACAGATATTCAACAGTTTACAGGTCTTAGAGGTCCTAAACTTGGATTCTTTAAAACAGCAAGGGGTTAAAATATGGCAATTACATCAATTAAGAACTTAAAAGAGTTCTCAACGAATAACGATAGATTTGAGGGTGCACACACTCTCTGTCCTGGATGTGCTCACTCTATGATTGTTAGAGAGCTAATGAACTGTACTGATGATAACTTAGTTATCGCTTCAAATACAGGTTGTTTAGAGGTTTCAACAGCTGTTTATCCATTTACATCATGGGATACCTCTTGGATTCATATTGGATTTGAAAATGCTGCATCGGCTATCTCTGGTGCGGAGGCTATGTACAAAGCTCGTAAGAAGAAAGGTAACCTTAAAGATAACGATGCTCCTGTTAAATTTGTAGCATTTGGTGGAGATGGTTCTACTTATGATATTGGTTTTCAGTGGTTAAGTGGAGCGATGGAGAGAGGACATGACTTTACATATATCTGTTTAGATAATGAAAACTATGCAAATACAGGTGGTCAACGCTCATCAGCAACACCTATTGGTGCAACCACTTCAACAGCACAAGCAGGAACGCACTCTTACGGTAAACAAGAGAAAAAGAAAGATATTGTATCTATTATGGCTGCTCATGGTGCTCCTTATGTAGCGCAACTTGCACCAAATAAGTGGAAGATTATGGCTAAAGGTTTCCAAAAAGCATTAGAGACAGAGGGACCATGTTTTATTAACACTGTATCTCCATGTTGTACAGAGTGGAAGTTTGACCCAAAAGATACCGTTGGTTTGGCTGATTTAGCAACAGATTCATTAATGTTCCCTGTGTATGAGATAGTCAATGGTCATGAGCTAAATATTCTATATAGACCAAAAAATATTATTCCTGTAGAGGAGTATATGGCTGCACAGGGGCGTTATAAGCATCTATTTAAGCCAGAAAATAGACATGTTATTGATAAAGTTCAAGCTGATGTTGATAAAGCTTGGGAGATGCTTCAAAGAAGAGAAGAGGCAAGAATATAAAAGTCTATTTTTATATATTTTGACTAAATGAATTTTATTTCATTTAGTCAGATTAGCACTGTAATCTACTTTATTTAAAACTTCATAAGCAGAAATCCAAATTGTCTTTAGCGGTTGGGTAGTTCACTTAGCTACATAAAGATGCACTAAAAAGAGATACTCCCTCCCAATATAAGATATCATTAATGTTTTATTATGCTCAAGGAGTACGTCAAAATGCTGAGTTAGCAAGATTTTGGTTTATGTAAGTAGCAAAGAGAGGTCACCCTAAAGTACAGGAGATTTTATATCGATTCTACTCAGCTAAGAAGCATAAATATTTTATAACCTTTATGAGAAGATTTAGTCAAAATTTTAGACAATACAGATAAGAGTTTTGGTATGCTATCATAGTTTAATTTTTAGGAGTAACTATGAAGGATTTTTTTAAGGAGTATCCTCTCTTTATCTCTCTTATTACCTTGGCTATTTTTTCAGTTTACGAACATAGCTTTAGTCAAACACCTATAGGAAATATATTTGGTTTTATTATTCTCTTTAGTGTAATTATCTATGCCTCTTTGGCTGTTGCCCACCATGCAGAGATGTTAGCTGAGAAGTTTGGTGAGCCATATGGAACACTTATTTTAACAATGTCAGCTGTTACTGTAGAGGTTTTGATTATTGCTATTATGATGCTTCATGCACATAACCCTGTTTTAGCACGAGATACAATATACTCTGCAATTATGCTTGATATTAATGGACTTCTTGGTTTCTCTGCAATTATTGGTGGAATTAAGTTTGGAGAACAGCCTTATAATGTAGACTCATCTAACTCTTATATCTCTATGTTGTTAGTTGCAATTGGACTCTCTATGGTACTTCCAAACCTTATTGATTCAGAGTATATAAACTCTTATATGTGGTTTATTGTAGGAGTATTTGTCATGCTCTATATTGTATTTACAAAGGTTCAATTAAAAAAACATAAATATTTCTTTGAGTACAAAGGTCAAGATAGCAGTTGTACTCTTGAAGTACATAAGCATAGCAATATTAATGGCTGGTATCACTCTACTCTACTTGCTACATATATTGCACTTATTGGGTTTATGTCTGAAGTTTTAGCTGTTTTTATGGAGCATAATTTAGAGTATTTAGGTCTGCCACTTGCATTAGGTGCTGTAGGGGTTGCTCTTATCTCCGCCTCTCCAGAGCTTATTGTAGCTTTACGTTCAGCCCTTAGAAACAATATGCAGACAGTTATAAATATTGCATTAGGAGCCTCTTTAGCTACTATCTTGTTAACTGTTCCAGCTGTTATTATTATCTCCTATTTTGCAGGTTTAGAGTTAGATTTGGCAATTACACCTATACAGGGTACTCTTTTGGGGTTGACACTTCTTGTAAGTATTGTTAACTTTAATGATGGTGAGACCAATATGCTTGAGGGCTTTTTACACTTTATTCTATTTATAGTCTTCTCATTTGTTCTATTTTTCTAATATGTAAAAACATTTTTTAATAGAAAATAATATATGTTATAATACTCTTATTATCTTTTAATAAGAGGAGCTATAACATTGAGCTATATTTTAAAAGTTATCTATCTATTTTCTCTTTTTTTGGTACCCCTTATAGCTATTGTGCAAGAGGATGCTGAAGATAAAAAGAGTTCACGTTGGGAGATTGTTTTTTCCCCAACAGAGGCACATATTGAAAACTACTATGACCGACAAAAAAAGAGTAGAGTTATACACTTTGAGGGTGAGGGTATAAAAAGTATATATAAATTTAATGCAATGAAGAAAGAGAAGATAAAAAGAGAAAGTGGAGAAAAGTATGAGTATTGGCTCTCTTGGGAGATGCAGTATAGTAGAGACTTTGTTATTATTTTAATTCTTCAGACAACAAAAGGAGAGAGCTATCTTATATATACTTCTGGAAATCACAATAGTTATAATCAATTTGGATTAGGAGATGAGATTCTTGATGGTGAGTGGCATACTATTAAACGCAATATACAAGATGATTTAGACTATTTTGATAATCGACAAGAGATTTTATCGATTAAAACTTTTGTTATAAAAGGAGATGGGAGTATTGATAATATAGAGACAAGAGTTAAAAAAGTAGAGGAGCAAAAAAGTAAAAAAGAGAGTAAAACTAAACTAGAACCTATAAGCTTAGAGCACAATAGTTTACCTATTATTAAGATAAAGGGTAATAATCCTCAATATTTAGATTTAGGAGAGAGCTATGTTGAAGAGGGTGTTGAAGCGTATGATAAAGAAGATGGCAAAGTTGAAGTTGATTCTATTGATGATATTAATAGTAATGAAGAGGGAGTATATATGGTAATGTATATGGCACGAGACTCACAAGGAGATGTTTCAATAGATAGAAGAGTAGTTATTGTAGGTAATGGTAGTGTAGAAAAGGAGCAGAAGGAAGATACTATTAAAGAGGAGTATGATGAGCTTACTTTAAAAGAGAAAGAGCTTGATGAGAAGGAGTACAAAATGAGGCTTTGGGAGAAGGAGTTAGCTCTAAAGGAGAAACATTTAAAAGAGATAGCTAAAAATTAATTGCCTATAAAGGAGCTTAAAGAGTATTTTAGATAGAATTCGCCAAATTATATACTCTATGGATTAGAGCTAACATCAAAACGTACCAAACAAAGGACATATTATATGGCACATCATCAGTCAACGATTAAAAGAATTAGACAGACAGTAAAAAGAACAGAGAGAAATAGATACTATAGAACAAGATTAAAAAATATTGTTAAAGCTGTAAGGGTTGCAGCAGAAGCAAATGATAAAGTGGCAGCACAAGAGGCATTTAAAATTGCAAATAAGCAGATTCACAAAATGGTAAGTAGAGGTTTTCTAAAAAAGGCTACAGCTGCTAGAAAAGTAAGTAGACTTAATCGTTTAGTTAATAAAATTGCTGCATAGTTAGTATCTCTTCATTATTATTATTTGGATAATCAATTTTATCCAAATATCTTTATATAAAATTCATAAACTAGGTTCTCTTATGTTTAAAGAAAAACTCCAACCATTTATAGACCGTTATAATGAAATAAATACTCTATTGAGTTCACCAGATATAGCTTCTGATGTAAAGAAGATGACAGAGTTAGGAAAAGAACAGGCAAAGTTAAGTAAGTTGGTTGAAAAGGCAAACCAATATATTCAAATAGCAGAGGCTATAGAGGAGAACAAAGAGCTTTTAAGCGATGCTGAATTGGGTGATTTAGCTAAAGAGGAGTTAGCAGAGCTAGAGCCTCTTTTACCACAGTTAGAAGAGGAGATAAAGGTTCTTATGATTCCAACTGACCCAAATGATGATAAGAATATTATCTTAGAGCTTAGAGCAGGTGCAGGTGGAGATGAAGCTGCCCTATTTGTTGCAGATGTTTTTAAGATGTATCTACGTTATGCTGAACAGATGGGTTGGAAGGTTGAGATTATCTCCTCTTCTGATGGAACAGCAGGTGGCTATAAAGAGATGATTGCTCAAATTAGCGGAGATAGTGTATACTCTTATCTTAAATTTGAGGCAGGAATTCATAGAGTTCAGCGTGTACCAGATACAGAGACACAGGGGCGTGTTCATACTTCTGCTATTACTGTTGCTGTTATTCCTGAGGTTGATGATGTTGAGGTTGAGATTAAACCAAATGAGATAAAAATGGACGTTTACCGTTCAAGTGGTTGTGGAGGACAATCGGTAAATACTACTGACTCTGCTGTACGTTTAACGCATATTCCTACAGGAATAGTAGTTGCTATTCAAGATGAAAAATCTCAACATAAAAATCGCGACAAAGCGATGAAAGTTTTAAAAGCTAGAGTCTATGAGCATGAGCTTCAAAAGCAGTTAGATAAGACTACTTCTCAACGAAAATTACAAGTAGGGAGAGGAGACCGTTCTGAAAAGATTAGAACCTACAACTACCCTCAAAACCGTCTAACTGACCATAGAATCGATTTGACTCTATACTCGCTTGATAGAATTATGAATGATGGTAACTTAAAGTTAGTACTTGACCCACTTCGTACTCATGCACAAGCAGAGGCTATTAAAGAGGCAGGATTGTAGTAACCTATTTCTCCTTTTATCTATATGCTCTTCTAATCTCTGTTTCTATCTCATCTGGAATAGATGCAATCTCCATAAATTGACCCATACTTAAGTTAGGAAGAGAAAGAGCAAGATAGAATTTTGGGTCTAATATCTGTACTGAATCTTTAAATATCATCGATTCATAAGGTAAAATTTGAGCATTTTTCTCTTCATTAAGAGTCTTAAGAAATTTATTTGTCTTTTTGCTTAGTTTGTGTCCTACTAGAATAAGACCATTTGGTAGAGTTAGTTTATATGCAATATTCTTAACTTTTGAGACTAAATTTTTTCCTCTCTTAAGTGTAATAGTGTCATCTACTTTTGGCATTCCTATCATAAAGTTGTAGTCTTTTAGCTCATCAAAATCAATCTTTTGTTTAGAGTCCTTAAGAGAGCCAAGAGCTTTCTCTAAAGCATTTACAGTTGATTTAAATTGACCGTACTTATACTCATCTCCTAGAAAAGCGGCTCCTAGATAAGATGGGTTTTGAATACGTACATCTGAACTATTAACATTTACATGAATAGTAGCCATATATGTATTTGTTGCTTGAAGTTCATCATTAGTAATAGTAATGACATTATAATTATCTATAATGTTGGTTATAGCAAGAATTTTAAATCCATTATCTACTAGTTTTTCTTTTATCCTATTTAGTGGTTGTGTAGGTGCAATAAAGTATGCAGAGATTTTACTTGGTATTGAACTAAAGTTATATGCTACTACATTGGTTATTAGTAAAATAGTTACAGCGATAGTGGTAAATAGTTTTTTCATTTATTATTCCGTCTAATTCAGGTTTATATATTTTAAGTTTAGCAAAGCTTATTTAATTTTTTACTGAATTGTGACTAAAATCTATACAAATACTATGTCATATTGAATAAATATAATTCGCAATCCTCTTCCATAATCTATGATTTGGGAGAGTTAGGTTCACTCTTTATAAAGTTTTTTGCATTAAAGTCTTGTTATAATCTCAGAAATAGAGTAACAATATTTATTTATAAAATAAGCAGAATATATTAAAGAAAAGAGAAAAAATAGCATTGCATGACTAAGAGGAATAGTCTTTTTTATAATTGAAAAAGTTAAAGAGTATAGTACAAAACTAAAAGTAGAGACTACAAATAGAATCATTCCCATAATAGCATTGCTTGATAATGGGTACTCTATAAAGTAGTTTAAACTATCTATAAATACTCCAGAAGAGAGTCCATAGAAAACAAGTAACATAAACATACTAAGTCCAATAAAAAAATAAGACTTTATTAAAAAGTTATTAATAAGGATTAAAAAAAAGCTAAAGAGCGATAGGATAAAAAAACTATATATAAAGAGATGTGCATATAGCACGGATAGCTTTTCATCTTTAAAATGTTCTATAAGATAACTATAGGTATATGGAAATTGAAGTTCAAAAGCAATAATAAAAATAGTAGTTAATAAAAGTGGTATAAAATATTTTTTAAGTAGTTTTAGATTCATACAATTCTTTTTTACCTAATTATGCATTAGTTATAATAAATATAAGGTTTATTTTTTAATTTTAAATAGATTATGTTCACTTTGCATAATTTTTGTTGTAAAAAAGAATCAGTTTTTTTATGCTCTTAAAAAGTTTGGATTAGCAATTACTTCAAAAGTTATATTTTTATTTCTTCTTTCAAGCTCTTTTTGAATAGTCTCTTTTATCTGTCCTACCCTTGATTGAGATGATTCTGAACGATCAACAATAAACATATGGTTATTCATATATTCACCAACCATTTTGGCTGTGTTTAATACTTTTTCCATATTCTCTTCAGAGTCACCCGTAATTCCTTCACCAATAAAACACATATTTGTTTTGCTTAATGCTTCTTTAAAATTAGTAGTAAAGTCTATATTCTCCTTTGAACTCATCTTTTTTATAACCATAGCCTCATCATAATTGTAGTAGCCTCTTTTAATATTCTCTATTCGTCTATTATCTTTTGAAACATAAGTAACTTCATTACCCATTTCTGCCAATGCTTTACCGCTAAGTAGATGATTGTAGTCGATTCCCATTACTGAGATTTTCATTTTTTATTTCCTTTCATTTCTATTTTTTATATGAGTAGTTTATACTAAATAAATAATAACTTAACTTAAATTTTAGATTTTTTTTTAAAGTTTTTTTTAAGAAATTCTATTTATTCAATAGCTACTTTACTTCATTCTATATCTCTAATATAATGATTTGAATTAATTAATTTATCTATTCTTATTCTTTTTTATTTTTTTTTTATTTATTT
>JALWNF010000148.1 GCA_026995985.1 Campylobacteraceae bacterium | reverse complement strand
TAGTTCAAATCACCCGTTACCACAACCAAATCAAATATCTCATTTGCTCTTTTTGCTACCTCTATATTAAGCTCTTCATCAACCTCAACTAAACCAGGGGTTATAAGAACTTTTCTTCCCGCATAAGTTGAAGCAAGGTTAAAGCCCTCTAACATACCATCAATATTTCCATTAAATGAGTCATCTATAATAACCTTTCCACCTGCGTCTATGCGTTGTAGTCTGTGTGGGGTTGGCTCTAGTGAATTTAGCTGTTTTTTAATACTCTCTTCATCTACACCTAAAGCTTGAGCTACTTTAATGGCAAGTCCTAAGTTCATAGCGTTAAAAGAGCCTAAGATATTTGCATGATACTCCTTATCGTTCATTTTAAAATCTAGTCCATCTAGTGTAGCTTTTATGTCATGTATCTCTTTACCAAACTCATGAATATTTTTAGTCGGTTTTATCTTTGCACTCTGGTCAACCCATGCCTCTTTAAGACGTTTAGAGGAGAGTATCTCCATTTTTGTGTTTCTAATATTTTCTAAAGTTTTAAAATACTCAATATGTGCAGGGCCAATCTTTCCTACAACTACAAAATGTGGGTTAACAAACTTTGTAATCTCAGCAATATCTCCCTTAGCCCTTGCACCCATCTCAACTACATATACCTCTGTATCTTCAGGTAAATCATCATTTATATCTTTTACTACTCCTCCAAAAGTATTAACTGAACGAGGTGTAGCATAGACATTATATTTAGCCTTTAAAATGTGAGCAATATAGTTTTTTATGCTAGTCTTTCCATAAGAGGCTGTTACTCCAACAATAACCATATTTGACATTTTCTCTAGCTTCTTCTCTGCTTTTTTTTGAAATCCAAAAAAGAGCATCTTCTCCATCATCGCAGAGATAAAATGGGCTAAAATAATAGGGGTAAATACTGCAAAACTCTCATAACGAACCCCTACAAACTTTAACATTACAATAAAGAGTGTCAAAAAGACCAAAACTGCAAAAAAACGTTTAACTCGTGCAGTAAAGACTAATGGTTTGTCTTGCTCTTGTCGCCATCTATAGAGCATACCAATATAGACAACCGTAGCAATAATACTTAAGTTAAAATATTTATTTAGAAGAAAGTAAGCCAAAATAGGAAAAAGAAAGTAGACCAAGTGCCACCACGATTTGGTATGATGAAAAAATACTCTCTCTAACTTATATGAGTACCACTGCATATTGGTCATAAAGTAGTAGCCAAGAGCCAATACAAACAGAATGTTACTTAAAATATCTAATGCTATCATTGTTGTTTCCTCTAATAAAATAAAGGAAACATTTTAGCATATTTGTTAAGCTATATGCATAAATTGGGAGAGGAAAATAATAGTTAAAACAAAAGCAAATGGTAAACGGTGACTCTTAAATACAAAAGGTTGTATCTTAAAGTAAACTTGTAAACCACCTCTTAGCCCAAGCCAAATTCCTAAAAAGGCTTTAAGAGAGAGTAACATCTGAAAATTTGTCATACCATCAGGTCCAATAGTTCCAAAGACCTGACTAATAAGGTACAGTCCTGTAACTACAGCCACTATAAGACTTGGTGGAACTACCTTTCTAACATACACCATAAAAGACTCTCTTATCTTTTGATGCTCCTCTTCACTAAAACTTCTCTTTATTTTAGTCAAAAAGAGATTATCGGTAATTAGAAAACCTCCATATATAAAAGCAGCAAAGAGATGAATAGTTTTTACAATAATAAAAAGCAACTACTCTCCCCTCTTATCTGCTTCAAGACTAGGTTTAACCCCTCTTGGAGCCACCATCCAAAATTTACGGATTTCTGTTCTCCAATTCTCTAAGATTTTAGTAGCTACTCTACTACCTGTTTTAGATAGATAGTTTTTAAGTAGAGCTTTGAGTTCAAATCGCTCCTCTTCCCACTCATCAGTATCTATTCTAAGTGCCTCAACAAGCTCTGGATTTACTCTTTCATAAAAATCACCCTCTTCATCATAAACAAAGGCTCTACCACCTGTCATACCTGCACCAAAGTTAATCCCTGTCTTACCAAGAATTACAATAACTCCACCTGTCATATACTCACAAGGGTGGTCACCTGTTCCCTCAACTACAGCTATTGCCCCTGAATTTCTAACAGCAAAACGTTCACCTACTTGACCATGGACATATAGTGTTCCTCCTGTTGCACCATAGAGACATGTATTTCCACCAAGAGCAAACTTTTGACCAGCCTTAGTAGAGGTAATGACAATATTACCACCACTCATACCCTTACCAATGTAGTCATTTCCTGCACCATCAATATTAATATCAACCCCTTTGGCTAAAAATGCACCAAGCGATTGACCTGTTGTACCTTTCATATTAAGTGTAATTGTACCATCAGGAAGACCAGCATTACCATAAAGAGATGCAATCTCACCAGAGATTCTAGCTCCAAAACTTCTGTTTAAGTTAGAAATCTCTTTATTAATAATAATCGGTTTTGATGGCTCTTTAATTGTTGGCATTAACTCTTTTACCAACTCCTGTTCATACTCATTTTTATCATAAGGTTCATTAGATGACACTTGACAGGTATTAATACCATCTATTTTATATAGTAACTCTTCAAAGTTAAACTTCTTAGCAAACTCATCATCTATAACTTTTAAGAGATGGTTTTGTCCAATAATCTCTTCTAATGATTTGTAACCAAGCTGTGCTAAAATCTCTCTAACCTCTTGGGCAATTAGAGTAAAGTAGTTAACAACCTTATCTACATTTCCTTTAAATTTCGCTCTTAAGTGAGGGTCTTGTGTTGCAACACCAACACCACAAGTATTAAGGTGACAAACACGAAGCATAATACACCCTACAAGAACCAATGCTCCTGTACCAAATGCATACTCCTCTGCACCAAAGATAGCAGCTTTGACAATGTCAAGACCTGTTTTTAGCCCACCATCAGTCTCTAGGCTTACTTGACCTCTTAGATTATTTGCCTTTAGAGCATTGTGTGCCTCAATAAGACCTAACTCCCAAGGATTCCCTGCAAATCTAATAGAACCAATAGGAGCAGCCCCTGTACCACCATCTCCACCAGAGATAATAATCTTATCTGCATAGGCTTTTGCTACACCAGTAGCAATGGTACCTACTCCTGCTGTAGATACCAATTTTACTGTTACTCTAGCATTTGGATTTACCTGCTTTAAATCAAAAATCAACTGTGCCAAATCCTCAATAGAGTAGATATCATGGTGTGGTGGTGGAGAGATAAGTGTTACCCCTGGTTTTGTAAATCTAAGCTCTGCAATAAGAGGTGAGACTTTACTTCCTGGAAGCTGTCCCCCCTCACCTGGTTTTGCACCTTGGGCTACTTTTATCTGTAGTTCTGTAGCTGAACGTAGATACTCTGGAGTTACCCCAAAGCGTCCAGAGGCTATCTGCTTAATAGATGAGTTTAACTCTGTTCCATAACGTCTAGGGTCTTCTCCACCCTCACCTGAGTTTGATTTAGCTCCAATTTTGTTCATAGCAGCAGCCAAAGTCTCATGTGCCTCTTGAGAGATAGACCCCATAGACATTGCAGC
>JALWNF010000147.1 GCA_026995985.1 Campylobacteraceae bacterium | reverse complement strand
GACCAAGTACGTTTTGAGCTTGGTTACCTTGGACTAAACCCTGACATAACTGTTATTGCACCTTGGAGAGAGTGGGATTTGAACTCTCGTGAAAAGCTCCTTGCTTATGCCCAAAAGCATGGTATTAAAATAGAGAAAAAGCAGGGAACAGCATCTCCATACTCAATGGACGCAAACCTACTTCATATCTCTTATGAGGGATTGATACTTGAAGACCCAAGCAGAGAGCCAGAAGAGAGTATGTGGCTCTGGACAACATCTCCCCAAAATGCACCTGATGAGCCAGAGTATATTACTATTGAGTATAAAAATGGTGACCCTATTGGAATTAATGGAGAGGAGATGTCTCCTGCAACTATCTTAACTAAACTTAATGAGTATGGTAATAAGCATGGAATAGGACGTATTGATATTGTAGAGAATAGATACGTTGGAATGAAAGCTAGAGGCTGTTACGAAACCCCTGGTGGGACTATTATGTTAAAGGCTCATAGAGCTATTGAGTCTATTACTTTAGATAGAGAGGCTGCTCACCTAAAAGATGAGCTTATGCCACGTTATGCGAAACTAATCTACAATGGTTACTGGTGGTCACCAGAGCGAGAGATGCTTCAAGCTGCTATTGATAAGACTCAAGAGAATGTAGAGGGAAGTGTTAGACTAAAACTCTACAAAGGAAATGTTATGGTTGTTGGACGTGAATCTGAAAAATCTCTCTTCTCTGAAGCTCACTCTACCTTTGAAGAGGATACTGTCTATGACCAAAGTGATGCCCAAGGGTTTATTAAACTTAATGCTCTTCGATTTATTATTGCGGGTAAAAATAGAAAATAGTTCTTTAAAAAGATAAGGTTAAATTCTATTACCTTCTCTTTTTAACTCTCCATATTTTCCTAGATTTGTGATTTAAACCATATATTTTAAATTATTTTTAGTTAAAATAGAATAGATACTTATTTTAAAGGCAGGGATAGACTATGATTTACAGACCTATAGTACTTGATGAGGAGATTAAGTTTTCAAAAAAGAAGTTTATAGTTAGTAAAACAGATATTAAAGGAAGAATAATATTTATAAATAAAAACTTTTCAGAAATTTCAAAATATAGTGAAGCAGACCTAATTGGTGCACCTCATAATGTAGTACGACACCCAGATATGCCTAGAGCTATATTCTATTTAGTATGGCAAAGTCTTTTATCTGGTAATCAAATATCTGGTGTTATTAAAAATTTAGCTAAAGATGGTAAGTACTATTGGGTTATTGCTGACTTTGAACCTAAGTTTAACTCACATGGAGAGATTACATCTCTTACTGCATTTAGACGTGCTGCACCTCAAGATGTAATTGATACAGCTTCTGAACTATATGAGACTATGTTATCTATTGAGAAGAAACATGGTATGGAGAAGTCATTAGCCTACTTAGAGGGCTTTTTAGATGAAAATGAGATGACATATAATGAGTTTATTGAAGAGCTAATCAAACCAAAAGGAGTCATAGCTACTCTACTTACAGCTTTTAAAAGAATGTTTGGATAGATACTATATTAATAACTACTCGTTATCCTCTTTACTTTTTAAATCTTTTCTATTCCCGTCTTTGTCAAACTTTCGTTGAAAGTTTCCTCTAACAATGGCAAAGGTAATCCATGAAAAAAGCACAATTGCAATAATATAAAAAATATCTCCTATACTCATCTAAACCTCCTCTAAACTATTAGCTATAGTAATTTTTTCAAAACCTTCATAGTTTTGACGTAGTGCCTCATAAGCAACAACTCCTACAGCAATTCCAAGATTTAAGCTACGCCCTTTTGCTCCCATAGGAATTGTAATACATCTATCCTTATGAGCTAGAAGTATATCTTCTCTAATTCCCTTGGTTTCAGAACCAAAAATAAGATAGTCTCCTTTTTGATAAGTCACTTCAAAATAGAGTCTATCTGTCTTAGTGGTTGCTAAATGAGAATATTTATCAATAGGGTGTGCCTCTAAAAACTCATCAAAACTCTCCCAAACTACTAAATCTAACTCTTTCCAATAGTCAAGTCCTGCACGAGTAACGGCTTTATCATCTATATCAAAACCTAGAGGCTTTACAAGATGAAGTGTAGCTCCTAAATTAACACATAACCTTCCAATAGTTCCTGTATTTGGTGGAATTTGTGGTTCTACTAAAACAATATTAAACATTTGTTACTCTTCTTTCATCTCTTTATTTAAATTATCTTAGCTATAATAAAGTTTATTACATACTTTAAAAAGGATTTTTATGAAACAAACTTTTACAAAGATAATTGTTAGTGTTATTTTAGCACTTTTATTCATAGGGTGTACTAAAGCACCTATAACAGGGAGAAATCAATTTATAATAATTAGCCCTCAACAAGAGATAGCTTTAGGAATAAAGAGTGCTCAAGAGGTTCTAAAAACAGAAAAAATAAGTACAAATCCACAACAAAATGCTATGGTTAAACGTGTAGGAGAACGGATTGCAAATGTTACTGGTAAAAATTATGCTTGGGAGTTTTTTGTAATAGATAAAGATGATGAACCAAATGCATTTTGTCTTCCAGGGGGAAAAGTTTTTGTATATAGTGGCATATTTAAATATGTTTCAAATGATGATGAGTTAGCTGCTGTTATGGGGCATGAGATAGGTCATGCATTAGCACGTCATGGTGCAGAGAGAATGAGTGCAGGACAACTCACACAAATAACAGGTCAAGTTTTACAGTCTGTAATGCAAGGTCGTGGAAATCCACAAAATACAGCAGCTGTTATGCAAGCTTTTGGTATCGGTACTCAGCTAGGAGTTATGTTACCACACTCACGAACACAAGAGTATGAAGCCGACAATATTGGTTTAGTTCTTATGGCAAAAGCTGGATATAATCCTAAAGCAGCTCTTAGTTTTTGGAAAAAGTTTTCTCAAAGTGGAGAAACACCACCTGAGTATCTATCAACACACCCAGCACCACAAAATCGTATAGAGCAAATTAAGAAACTTCTTCCTAAAGTAATGCCTATCTATCAAGCTTCTAAACATTAAATCTTTATCAAGAAGAGGATACCTCAATATCTACCAATCTTCATCATCCTCTTCAAACTCTTTTGCCATTTTAGCTTCCTCTTCGGCATTGAGTTGTTGGTCTGTTAAGACTAACTCATGCAGAAACTCTCCAAAAAATGTCTTTGACTCTGTTTTAGCAAGAAAAAGATATATACCAACAAGAAGAGCAATAAATGTAACTATGGCAACTGTTGCCTGAATAGGGTTAAATGTCTGAATAGGCTCTTTAACTTTTATCTCACACTTTCCACCTGGGCAGTGTTCTGGCTCTTCTTGTATAATCCATTTATATATCATACACCCTACGCAGATAGAAAAGGCACTCTCTAATATCATAAGAGTAAGACATAAGATACAGATTAATACTTTATAAAAAGTAATATCCCAATGCAGTACAAACCAATACATCATAGGCAATGAGATAAACCAACCAAGAGTCCAAGAGAAACGCTTTTGTAGCCCACCTACATACTCTGGTTTTTGATGTCTAACCATAAATTTTCCTAACAGCATAGAG
>JALWNF010000146.1 GCA_026995985.1 Campylobacteraceae bacterium | reverse complement strand
ATGAGAATAGAGCAAGGATTAGCTGTTGAGTCAGTTGTTCCTCTCTATAAATCAGCAAACTTTGCAGAGCGTGAGATGTTTGATATGTTTGGAATAGTTGCTAACAACCACCCATTTATGAAGAGAATCCTTATGCCAGATGATTGGGAAGGGCACCCACTTCTTAAGACATATCCACTTGAAGGTGATGAGTTCGCCTCTTGGTATGAGGTTGATAAAATCTTTGGAAAAGAGGCTCGTGAGGCAATTGGTCCAGAGAACAGAGACCCTGCTCGTATAGATAGATATGATACTAAACGCTTCTCAAGAGTTGGGTATGAGGTTCCGTTTGGAGCAGACATCTCTAACGGTGAAACAGAGACTCCAATTGAGTATAGTAAAACATTCCTTGTTGATTATACCAAAGATAGTGGTCAACAACTAGAAGATAGAAAGTAGGAGGAGTTAGAGTATGCAACAACCAAATAAATTGTCACCATTTTTTGAAAACTTAAATTTTGAGCGTGACGACAATACTATGGTTATTAACTTTGGTCCACAGCACCCATCAGCTCATGGTCAGTTAAGGCTTGTACTAGAGCTTGATGGTGAACAGGTGGTAAAGGCCTATCCAGATATAGGTTATCTTCACCGTGGTATTGAGAAGATGGCTGAAAATATGACCTATAATGAGTTCTTACCAACAACTGATAGACTTGACTATATTGCATCTACATCAAATAACTATGCATATGCTTTAGCTGTAGAGAGGCTACTTGGTATTGAAGCACCAAGACGAGCTCAGGTTATTAGAACAATACTTTTAGAGCTTAACCGAATCATCTCACACCTCTTCTTTATTGCAACTCATGCACTTGATGTTGGAGCTATGTCGGTTTTTCTTTATGCGTTCCGTGAGCGTGAATTTGGAATGGATTTAATGGAGGACTACTGTGGTGCAAGATTAACCCACTCTGCTGTACGTATTGGGGGAGTTCCTCTTGATATTCCTGATGGGTGGATGATTAATCTAAGAAACTTCTGTAAGAAGGTTGAGCATGAGTTAGAACACACCTACAATGCACTTCTTCAAGAGAATAGAATCTGGAAGATGCGTTTAGAGGGTGTAGGGGTTATCTCACCTGAAGATGCTCTCTCTTGGGGCTGTACAGGTCCTATGCTAAGAGGTTCTGGAATAGCTTATGATATTCGTAAAGAGGAGCCTTATGAGCTTTATGGAGAGTTAGATTTTGATATTCCTGTAGCAGATACAAATGACTCTTATGGACGTTATAGACTATATATGGCTGAGATGAAAGAGTCTATTAAGATTATTAAGCAGTTAATCTTAATGTATGATGAGACAGAACCACAACTTATGGCTCATGCACCTAAGTATATCTCTGCTCCAAAAGAGGAGATTATGACACAAAACTATGCGTTGATGCAACACTTTGTGCTTGTAACTCAAGGTATGAGACCACCAAAGGGTGAAGTCTATGTTCCAACAGAGTCTCCAAAAGGTGAGCTTGGATTCTACATAAAATCAGAGGGTGAGCCATATGCTTATCGTCTAAAGTGTAGAGCTCCATCATTCTTCCATACAGGACTTCTTCAGGAGATTTTAGTTGGAACCTATTTAGCTGATGTTGTTACCATTATTGGTTCAACCAACATTGTATTTGGTGAGGTAGATAGATAATGAAAAGATATGACTTAAGACATCTACATGATGATTTTTACGATAGAATGGGTGAGCTAATAGATAGTGGACTACAAGCTGGTGAGGTAGGAATTTTTCTTTTTGAGGTTGGGGACTTCTCTCACATTCAAAAATCGGCAGATTTTATTAAAGCAAAAGAGGGTGTTGAGTTGATGAACTCTCTTAAGTTTAATGAAGTTGACTGGACTATTGTAGTTAAAAAGGACAAATAATGTCTAAGTTACTGTTCTCTACTTGGCGTGATGAGTTTATTGACAATCGTGGTAAACCATCGCAAGAGTGGAGTGAGTCGGCTTTTAAACTCCCTGAAACTTATCATGGAGAGCGAGATAGTAAAGCGTTTATTGGTTGGGATGGTGTTGCTATCTTTGACGAAGATATAGACGCTGTTATCTTAGCAACCAAATATGCTGCACAGTATCAAGAGTACTCTGAAGCATGTGGTCGTTGTGCTCCTGGTCGATGGGGAGGAAGGATTCTTTACGACTTACTCGACAAAATAGCTCGAGGTGAGGGGAGTCATAGTGATGTTGCTCACCTTAAAGAGATTGCTCAAACGATGATGGTTACTTCAAAGTGTGAGATTGGAAAGACTGTTCCAAAGCCTATTTTAGATTTAATGGAACACTACAAAGAGCAGTTTGATGAGTGTATTGACAATCAACAGCAATCTAAACACTATGATAGTGATACCTCATATATTGCTAAAGTAACTGCACCATGTACCGATATGTGTCCTGCACATGTTGATATTCCTGCTTATATTGAGGGTGTAAGAGACATGGTCTTTACTGACTCTTTAGTTGCAACTCGTCAAACTATGCCTCTAGCACATACTTGTGGGAGAGTTTGTCCTCACCCATGTGAAGATGCTTGTAGACGTGCTAATCTTGATGAACCTATATCTATTATGGAGCTTAAGCGTCTTGGTGCAGACTATGAGACTGACCATGAACTACCTTGGTTACACCCAAAAGAGCCAAAACCACTTAGAAACGATGGTAAAAAAGTTGCTATTATTGGGGCTGGTCCTGCTGGATTAACTGCTGCTTACTACTTGGCACTTGAAGGAATTGCTTGTCATATCTTTGAGGAGCTTCCTGTTAATGGTGGTGAGGTTGCAGTGGGTGTTCCTGAGTATAGAATGCCTGTTGATAAGTATAACAAAGATATTGAGTTAGTTTTGGGTATGGAGGCAGTTACCATTACTAACAACTGTCGTGTAGATGCCCAAAAGCTCAAAGAGATAGAGGCTGAGTATGATGCTGTTCTTCTTGCATTTGGTGCTAGGCTATCTAAGAAAGTTCGTGCTAAAAATGAAAATCCAGAGATGGGTGGTTATTGGGGTGCAATTGCTATGCTTGACAAGGTTAACTTATGGAATAAGTATGGCATAGGCTCTCCAGCCTCTAATGAGTTAAAAGACAAAACCGTTGTCTGTGTTGGTGGTGGATTTACCTCTATGGACGTTGTGCGTTGTTCTATTCGTGAGGGTGCTAAAAAGGTTATTATGCTATATCGTCGTGATGAGAAGACCATTATTAGAAATACCACCTATGAAGAGTATCATGAGGCAGTAGAAGAGGGTGTAGAGTTTATCTTCTATTCAGCAATTGAAGAGATAATTGATGATGGAGAGAAGATTACCAAGTTAAAGGTAAATAAGTATGAGCAGGTTCCTGACCCTAATGGTGGACGACCTCAGCTTGTAAAGATTGAGGGTGGTGATTTTGAGTTAGAGTGTGACTACCTAATTCCTGCTGTATCTCAATCTTTAGATTTACAGATTCTACCTGAAGAGTGGAATATTGAGATGACAAGTTGGAACTCAATTAAGACTAATGGTAGAGACTACATGACCTCTCGCCCTGGTATCTTTGCAGCAGGTGACTGTGAGTATGGTCCTATGACCATTGTTAATGC
>JALWNF010000145.1 GCA_026995985.1 Campylobacteraceae bacterium | reverse complement strand
TTAGGAACTATTCTTAACCTTATTCATGGGCGTGATGGTGAAGATGGTAAGATAGCTTCACTTTTGGAGTTTTATGGTCTCTCCTATATCTCTCCTCGTGTCGATGCCTCTGTACTTTCGTACAATAAACTCTACACTAAACTCTATGCCAAGAGTATAGGAGTTAAAGTAGTTCCTTACTCGGTGCTAAATAGTGATGATAGCCGTGATATTGAGCTTGAGTACCCTGTTATTATTAAGCCTGTTAGACTTGGCTCAAGCATTGGGGTAAGTATTGTAAAGTCGGCTGATGAGTTAGATTATGCTTTAGATGTAGCTTTTGAGTTTGATAACCAAGTGCTTATTGAGCCATTTATTGATGGGGTTTTAGAGTATAACCAAGCAGGGTGTAAAACTTCAGAGTTTGAACTCTCTATAGTTGAAGAGCCAAACAAAGAGGAGTTTTTAGACTTTGAGAAGAAGTATCTTGACTTTTCACGTGATGGAGATGTTGAAGATGCTTCTATAAGTAGTGAGTTAAAATCGGCTATTCAAGAGAGCTTTAAAAAGGTCTATGGAACACTATTTGAGGGGGCAATTATACGTTGTGACTTCTTTGTGGTTGATGGAGAGGTTCTTTTAAATGAGATTAATCCAATTCCTGGGTCTATGGCAAACTATCTCTTTGAAGACTTTGAAGGGATGGTAGAGCGTCTAGTAGCACATCTTCCAAAAGAGTCAGATATTAAGATTGACTACTCGTACATTAACTCTATTCAGTCGGCTAAGGGTGGGAAGACTCAATAGCTATTATTCCTAAAAAGGAATAATAGCTTAAATTTTAGTCATAAGTTCAAAGCTTTTAATAAATGGTCCTGCCATTGATGGATTTTTAATCATTGCTTTAAAGTCTCCCTTTTTAAATTGGAGTTTTCCTGTTGCAACTGCCATACCCATGCTAGTCATAGTTAATGGTTTCTCCATCCACTTTTCCCAATTTTTTTCATCAGCTCTCATATCCCAATCAGCCTCTTCTTTATTATAGAGTCCTGCTGAAATTGCTTTTCCATTCTCTACAACAAAGACACATCTTGGGTCATCTTCATTTTTAAAACCACAAGTAATAGTTGCAGAAAAATTAATCTTTGCAAGTTTGTCTGAAACCTCTGGTTCTTCATTCCATAAATCTTTAAGTCTATTAATCCACTCATCTGTAAAAAGTTGTGTTGTTGTCATTTTTAATTCCTTTTTTTATTTTTTGAGAGAAATATACTCTTAAGCCTATTAAAAAAGGGCAAAATATATAAAAATTTTTTAGAAATTCTAAAATAGAAGTAACTATTCAGCCCTACTAACAATAAACAAAGTTATATTTTTTGTCACCTTTTTACTCTGCTAGTTATATATTTTAGACTCCTAAGTAAAAGTAAACTTTTAAAAGACTATTATAACAACAACAAAACATCAAAAAAAATATTATAAGTTAATAAATGCATAAAAAAATATCTAAGGCGTTAGAGAATCCATCTTTTTATCAACTGTTTAAAATGGGTATAAATAAGATTTTAAACTTTTTTAGACAACACATTACCTATCAGGCTGTACTAATTCTTTCATTAATCTCTTTTAGTACCTCATACTATGGGTTTATTTCTCTTGTCTCTGATGGTATGTTGTTGACTAAAATACTCTTTTTTGCTGTAGTAGCTGTAATTCAGTTGGCACTTGTCTACTCAATCTCTCAACTCTATATACGAGAGTTTTTTACTAGACATATCTTAAGAGCCTCTTTGTTACTAGTTACCTATTTGCTTTCACTATTTATTAGTGTACTTTTTAGTTTTAACTTCTACTATAAAATCTTTTCAGCCTCTGAGTTCTCTCAAAGAAATGTAACTCTTCAACTAGAGAGAATTAAAAATAGATTAGAAGATGCACAGAGTAGTTTCGATTCGGTCTATATCTCTTTAAAGAGATTGAGTGACTACTCAATGGAGCGTTCTATAGAAGAGAGTACACATGGTGGAACTTGTGATGAGACAAAAATACCAACTCCAGGTCCTAGAAGTGCACTAAGAAAAGCAGAGAGTGAACTCTTTAAAAGTCATTTAAGTGCATTAGATGAGTTACGAAAAAAGGTTAAGAGTGAAATTGCTGTTATAAAGAAGATGTTAGCAAATTTTGACCCAAAAAGAGATGATGTAGAGAAGTTAGAGAATGAGGTAAATGCACGAATTGCTAAGATTAATAGAGTCTTTAGAGGAGGGGAGATTACCCTTTTGCCTAAAGTCTTAGCAAAACATAATGGTTCAGCAAGAATGAAGATGGAGTCTTTGGGTAGGATTATTAGCTGTCCAGATAGTCAGATTAGTCTAAAAATCAATACCATTAATGAGAATCTAAATGCATTAAAGCTGTTAAAGAAGGTGAGCTTTTTTGATGCTAATGACCAACAGCAACTTATTGAGAGAACTATCAATGTACTTTTGGCTATTCTTCCTTTTACCGATACACATGTTGTTCCAATAGACAAAGTAAAAAGCCCAACAGATGTAACCCAGAGCGATATTAAGGCTATTGGGCTTGGCTTTTTAGTAGACTTTTTTATCTTCTTCTTTACTATTTTGGCTAAAGAGCCTTATAGAGCTAGATTTTTTACCGATGATAGCATCTCTTACTATCTTCGTTATGATATTAGACGTATACTTAAACCTTTTGTGTTTGAGAGCCACTTCTCATATCACCTTATTGTTCCAAATCAATTAAAAAATCATAAGATAGATGAGATTATAACTCGTTTTAAGATAGATAAGATGATTACTCTTATAGGAAATAATGTTCACTACGATGAACTACTCTTTTTGCACAAAAGTAAATTAAAAAACTTTAAAGAGTCGACCTTTACAGTATATAAGTTAGACAAACAGAAGTACAATACACTTTTAGCATATTTAGATGAGTTAAGAAACAATGAGTGAGATATTTTGGAGTATTAAGCTCAAACTAATAGCGATGTTAAGAGAGCTTAAGTGGAATATATTTATTAGAAAATTTGATATAAAGAGCATAAAAAAATACATCTCTATGCTCTTTGATGTTATTATTATATACTCTATTATTATTGCTTCAGATATAGTAAAAATTTTTACTTTTTTAAAAGAGATAATTGTTCAAAAGATTATTTTTATACCTTTACTTATTCTATTTGTACTCTTTGGAGTCTACCTCTCTTTTATTAATGGGCAACCAAACCAAGAGCTTTTTAGTGAGAAGATTTTTCCTAAACTCTACTACGATACAGCTATTGAGATTCGTGACTCTAAAGGTAGATTTGCAGGAACAATGCCAAGACCACAAAGTGGTATTACTACTCCGTCACTATTTATAGAGAAGACCCCAACCATATTTTGGTCACTATTAAAAGAGAAGTATGACCCAAAATTAAATTTTGACAGCAATGCAACCTCTTTTTATGAGGCACTTTTTGAGAACCCAACCTACTACAACGGCATAGATATTTCAGCTCCATTTAGTGATAGTAGAGCCTTAATTCATCATCTAATTACAGAGCATAACTTAGATATGAAGCCAAAACTAACATTGACTCAACAGCTTATTAATATATTTCTAAAAAAACACCCTCTTAAGAGTTCAACTAACAATATAGAGCGTCTAA
>JALWNF010000144.1 GCA_026995985.1 Campylobacteraceae bacterium | reverse complement strand
TTTTAATTGATCTCCACTTTGAACTAATACCGTCTCATAAGAATAAGTAAAATCTGGAAAGTACTTATCCCAATGTCTAGCTAAAATTGACTTTGCGTCATATTCTCTAATCGCTTTTTGAGCCATCGAGTTCTCCTTGTTTAAATTGTGTTGATGTTAGTCTATCATTACAAGGATTTAATCTATATATTAGTAACTTATACTCTTAAGAAGTTTCTCTTCTATGTGTATTTTAGGAACATCTCATTCAGAACACGCTTCTATACCATAATATTTTAACTGATATTGCTGTTTTAGGTTTTTTGCAGTGTAACAATTCTCACCAATCTCTCTTAACTCCTCTACTTGCCAATAGGGCTGATAGAATGGGTAGGCAAAATGTTGAGACTTATCCTTAAACAGGGGGAAAATAGACTTATGAAAGACAATAATAAAAGTTGAAATAAGAAGCATAATAAAAGCAATCTTAAGTCCCAATTTATAGTTCTTTTGAAATTGAGGTAGACGAACCTGAACAGTTCTTTGATAGACCAATACCATTAAAACTACAGCTACAATAACATAAGGAGCAAAATCTGTCATAATCACCTGTTGACGTAATGACAGTAGTATAGAGAGAATAAAAGCTGTAAAGGAGATATACCACAAAATATCTTTCTGCTCACGTTGCCAAATACGATAAAGAGAATAGAAAAAGTAGATAAATACAAAAGGGGAAAAGAGTGCCAAATATAGACCTATAAGCTCTAAAAACTCCCCACTTGGATGTCCTCCTATATCTAATTTGTTAAAGTAAAGCAAAGATACAATAGCAAAAAGAAGTGAAAAAATAAAAAGCATTCTATCTTTTTTAGATATAGCAAACAGAGATAAACCTATAAAAAAGATAATAGAGGCATCATGAATAAAAAGCAACAATGCCATAATAGCAATACTAAGCCATAAAAGTCTCTCTTTTTTATAGACAATTAAAAAGAGTAGAACTAAAGTTACAACAACAACAGCTATATTAACAATAACAGATGCCGTAATAATTCCTGGCAAAAGAGCAAATATTGTTGTTGCAAAATAGCTATCTTCCTCTTTGTCTAAATATGCTCTTGACATTATATAAAAAAGAGGTATATTAATTAATCCAAACAAAACAAAAGGAAAACGAAACGATAAACCACTCTCAAACCAGCTATTAGTAATGTGCGTTAAAAACTTTAATATACTATTTTCTGTTGTGTAGTAGACCAAAGCTTCATTTGGGCCAATAGGCAAAACTGTTGCTAAATAGATTAGAGCCACTGCATATAAAAAATAAAAACTATAAAATGCTATTCGGCTCATACTATTGTCTCTTTAGAGTTTTAAAAAGTTGTCTAACATCTCATAACCATACTCAGACATAATCGACTCAGGGTGAAACTGCACTCCATAAATATCTTTGTTTTTAATCTCCAAAGACATAATCTCACGGTCATCTTTAGAGTAAGAGGTAACTACAACCTCATCTGGTAAATCCTCTTTATTTACTGTCAAAGAGTGGTAACGAGTTGCTCTAAACTCTTTAGGCAATCCTTTAAATATAGGTGTCTCTCTCTCTATCTCCACCTGTGAAGTCTTTCCATGCATCATATTTTTAGCACGAATCACCTCTGCACCAAAGGCTTGTGCAATACTTTGATGCCCTAAACAGATACCAAAAATAGGTGTTGTATCGGCAAACTCTCTAATCACATCAAGAGTTACTCCTGCCTCATTAGGTGTAGCAGGACCAGGAGAGATAATAATCTTCTGGGGGTTTAATGCCTTAATCTCTTCTACTGTTAACTCATCATTACGAATTACCTTTAAATCTGCACCTAACTCTAAACAGTACTGCACTACATTGTAGGTAAAACTGTCGTAGTTATCTATCATTAAAATCATCTTTTGTCCTACTTTAAATCTTGAAAGAAGTATAACAGATGACTACTTTTAAACAAATTCAAAGTTTTTATAGTTAAAAAAAGATTTTTTAAGAAAGAAATCTAAAAATTATATATAAAATTAAGATTACTAACAAAAGGATTACAGTGATAAAAAAACTTCTCCCTCTACTTTTAATTTTTATATCTATTGGTTGTGAACAGAAAGATACAAAAAATAAAACCACCTATGAGAAATATGCAACTAAATACAATATACCATGGGAAAAAGATTTAGCAACTGCCTTTGCCAAAGCCAAAAAAGAGCATAAGATAGTCTTGGTCATGGTTGTTAGCCAAGGTTGTAGATGGTGTGAGAAGATGGAGGCTGAAACACTTTCAGATAAAGAGGTTTTAGATAGATTAAAAAAATATATCTTAGTTCTTGCAGATAGAGAGACACCTAAAGAGAGAGAACAGTTACCTCCCTTTAAACATGTACCTGTTATCTTTTTTATGACTCATAAAAAAGAGGAGCTAGATAATATACGTGGATATTTTGATAAAGAGGATTTTTTAAACTACCTTAATGAGTTTGAAAATGAGTAATTTACTTTTGGGTTATGACTTTAGTATCAATAACCTCTAGCTCCTTTACTCTTTTATCTTCAAGCCTCTTTCCACGCCAATAGTATCCACCAATTGCACCACCTGCTGCTGTCATAGTTAAAAGCCCTGCTGTAACAAACTGAGCCAACATAAATAGAGCACCAACTCCTAATACACCAGCAAAAGCAGCCCCTACTTTAAAATTGGCCTTAGCATGGGTAATCTTAGCCTCTTTAGCAATCTCTTTTTGTGCCTCTTTGACTACTTTTATCTTATCTCTTTCTGCCTTTACGCGTAACTTCTCTCTCTCTTTAGCAAAGCTCTCTTTTATCTCATGCTCTCTCTCTTTATAGAAGTGTTCACTAAGTAAAGAGAACCAAAAAGCAACCATAATAGCAACAAATAAAAGAGGTACAACTAGACGTAAAACTCCCATCTCATCAAAAGTTTGAGGAGATAGTGCAAAGAGTACAATGCTTACTATCTCTACCAAAACAATACCTAGAAAAAATTTAAATATCTTCACTACTTTAAATCCTCCGACCAAAAAAACTCTATCCACCCTTGTGGTTTCTTAACCCACCATGTGGGCTCTATCTTAGCAGTTGGTTTATAAAATAGAGAGGCTGTAAAAAAAATTACTTCTGGATACTCTCTTTTTAAAATATCTAAAACTGCTACTAAAGTATCTCCACTATCGATAATATCATCAACAATTAAAACTCTATTTGACCCTTCAAGATTTGGAATATGAAAAACCTTGACCTCATCTAACTTCTTTATTCCTTCATAACCAATGGTATTGATGGCATAGACTCTACGAGTATTATAAAACTCGCCTAGCATCTGCCCTATACTAAGCCCCCCACGTGATATAGGAACTATGGTATCAAACTCTTGGTCTATCTTTGTTGTTAATATCTTTAAGTCTTCTCTAAATTCATTATATGGGTAGTATATTTTTATCATCGCCAATTATAACAAATTAATCATATCTTTATGAATAGAGTTGTAGTTCATTATACAAACTATCTCTCTCAACAGGTATAAACCCCGAATTTTTAATAAGAGCTACAAAATCTTCCAACTCCATACCATTTGCACTCTTAGCCCCTGCTGCTGATTGAATTGCCTCTTTTTCAATTGTTCCATCTAAATCATTAGCTCCAAACTCTTGGGCTATAAGAGCTAAATTAATAGTTGAAGTTGCCCAATAAGCTTTAATATTTGGAATATTATCTAGCAAAATTCTTGAAATAGCATAGGTCTTTAAAATCTCTTGACCTGTTGGATACTCTTTAACTTTTAAAAAGTTATTATCTCTTTGATAGACCAGAGGAATAAAAGCATTAAACCCTCCTGTTCTATCTTGTAAATCTCGAATTCTTATCATATGGTCAATTCTATTTGCCCTACTCTCTACATGACCAAAAAGCATAGTTGCATTGCTCTGCTTACCTCTGTTGTGCCACTTTTGGTGAATCTCTAGCCACCCATTAGAGGTTACTTTACCTTTACATAGATACTCTCTAACATTCTCATCAAATATCTCTGCACCACCACCTGGCATAGAGTCTACACCACTATCAATCATCATATCTAAAATCTCATCATAACTTAAGCCATATTGACGATGAAGAAAATCTACTTCTGCAGCTGTCATAGCTTTAATATGCACATTAGGAAATCTCTCTTTTATCTTTCTAAAAGCACCCATATACCACTCTACCCCATCATTGGGATTATGAGCAGAGACAATGTGTAACTCTTTTGCCCCTTTCTCAATAGAGTTTTGAGCAATCTGTAGAATCTGCTCATGACTCATGGTATATTGATTTGGGTTTTTACGACTTGCACTATAGGCACAAAACTTACATATATCTGCACAGACATTGGTAGGATTGATATGACGATTGATATTGAAGTAGGTTTTTTTCCCAAACCTTTTTTGACGAATATCATCTGCTAACTCACCCAAGGTAAAGAGGTCTAGCTCATAGAGTGCTTCACCCTCTTCCTGTGTTAGACGCTCTGCTTTTTTTACTTTTGCTATTAAATCCATTTCTATCACTTTATACTTTTTTGGCATTATACTCAAATAGCGTTAATGAAACTCTCCTATATATACAATTTATATTTAATTAAATAAAAAATTCTCATTATATTTAATTCCTTAATATATCTATCAAAATTAAATTTAAATAAAGTTTTTCAATATATAATTTCTGAATTTTTTTACTAAAAGGATTCTTAGGTGAATATTAAAAAGATAATCTTATTTTTTATATCTTTTATGCTTTTAACTATAGCGTTAGAGGCAAAAGATAGAAAAATCAATAAAGCTTATCTAGGCTACTATATAGAAGCTACTGCAAAATCAAAATTAGGTAAAAAATATAAATGGGGTGGAGATGGTCCTTACGCTTATGACTGTTCTGGTTTTACAAAAGCTGTATTTGCTCTTAATGGAATAAAGATTCCAAGAAACTCATGGAAACAAGCTCAAATAGGTATGAGAGTTAGTCGAAAGAACTTAAGGAAAGGAGACCTAATCTTCTTTAGCTCCAAACACCACAAAGGTATTAACCATGTAGGTATCTATCTTGGTCATGGTAAATTTATCCATGCTAGTAGATTCCATAAACGTATTGTTATCTCTCCACTTAGAGAGTATCGTCGTTACTTTAAATGGGGTTGTAGAGTAGGATAAAATACTCTTACTCCTATTTCTACTTATTATTTCTACTTATATAAAATCATATATAATTTTAAAACTATAAAAACTTCATAATTAACTAAGAAAAATTAAGCTAAAATAAAACTTAACAGTTTTTTAATAAAAAAAACATACTGATAAAAATATCAAGGAGCTGATAAATGTTTCAAAAAAAAACTCTTATTAAAAGTTTTTTGATTCTTTCACTATTTACTTCATCTGTAATTGCACTAGAGGTAAATATTACAAAAGAACTCCCATATGTTGATATTGAGATAGATGGGAAACCTTTTAGAATTCAAAGAATTCAAGATACAAAACACAAACTGACAAACTCATATAGTAAAACTTCACGTCCAGCTCCTCCATTCAGTATACAACCATTTCAACCAATAAAAGGTATTGAGACAGTAAGTGAACTAGATGTACTAGACTTTCTTCAAAATAAAGTAACCAAAAACCAAGGTATTTTAATGGATGCAAGAATGCCTAAGTGGAATAAAGCAGGAACTATTCCTGGAGCAACAAATATTCCTTTTTCAATCTTAGCTTCAAAAGGAGGTAAAAATCCATATATTGAGAAAATTTTCTCTCTTTTAGGTGTAGCTAAAAAGGGAGGTAAATGGGATTTTAGTAACGCTCAAATGTTACTAATTTTTGATAATGGTCCATGGTGTCAACAGGGGGTACGTGCCATGAAAAACCTGTTAAAATTAGGGTATCCAAAATCAAAAATGTTATACTATAGGGGGGGTATGCAGTATTGGCAGATTTTGGGTTTCACTACAATCATTCCAAAATAACATATAGTAAAAGGAGAAATTATGTTAAAGAAAGATGAATACAATCAAGAAGAGTATAATGACTACTATAGACAAGAGATAGAAGGAGCTGAACTGCATGGCTACTCTAGTGATGATGAGGGTGGAGGTATGGGGAAACTTATTGCTTTACCTATTCTTCTTGCATTAGCAGTAGCTGGATATTTTGGATACAATATGATGAGTAAATCAGATGATACCATTGATGATAAAAGCTTACAAGTATCAATAGATAATCTACCTAAAAGTGTACAAAGCGATGCAGAGACGGATAAGAGTGATACCACCCCTATAGTAGAGGAGGAAGACAAATCTAAAAAGAAAGAGCTAACAACAAATACTACAAAATCTAAAGAGGCTGATATTGCAACTAATTCTATAGAGTCTAAGAAAGAAGAGACTTCAACACAAAAAACTGTAGAAGATGAAATCTCCAACAAAGTTCAACAAGTAGTTACTTCATCAGAATCTAAAATATCACCAGAAGAGATAGCTTCTATTGTTGCTGCTGTAATGAAACAGATTAACCAAGAAAAGAGTAGTTCAACTACCTCAACTACTGATGTTGCAAAACAAGATGAAGAGCTTCTAAACAAACTTTCAACTACTGAAGTAGACTCTGTATCATCTGACTTAGAAAAAGCTTTGGAAAACACAAATATTAGTGAAAATACTCATATTGACAATAGCAACCAAAAACAGGTCGATGTCTATAATAAAGTTACTGTCCAAAATACTAAAGGAACAGATAAATTAAGTCAACTCTCTGCACAAATTAGTAATGAGATTGAAAATGCATCAATATCAAGTACAACTACAACAAGCGAAGAGGATAAAAAATATAGTAAAGAGATTAAAAAAGAGGTAATCTCTCGTAAAAAAGAGATGAGAATTATTATTGTTAAAAAGGGTGATACTCTTGGTAAACTAGCAAAACGTGCTTATGGAAATGCTATGGAGTACAAACGTATATTTAGAGCAAATCCAGAAATAACAAGACCTGACCGTATCTATATTGGACAAAAAATCCGTATTCCTTTAGATTAACTATTAAAAGAGTAAAGGTAAAACAGATGAAAAAATTGCTTCTACTTCCACTACTGATTACTTCTCTCTTTGGAGAAGATGTAGTTGTTAAGATTACTAAAGATATACCTTATGTATATACAACAGACTCAGGTAAAAAAATTAAAATTGAACGAATCCAAGATGTTAACAATAGACTAACTGATGACTACGCCAAAACATCTCGTCCCTGTCCACCATTTTGTGTTCAACCAACTCATATATTTCCAGGAATAAAAAATATTGAAGAGATTGAACTTCTTAAATTTATGGAGAATGAAGTAGCAACAGGAAAAGGGGTAGTTATTGATGCTCGTCTTAAGAGTTGGTTTGAACTAGAGACTATTCCATCTGCTATTAACTTACCTTTTCCAATTATGCAAAATGCAACTAAAGAGAAAGCAAAAAGAATCTTTATGCTTTTAGGTATGACAGTAGATGCTGATGGAACATGGAACTTCTCAAAAGCAAAAGATTTAGCAGTTTTTTGTAATGGTGTTTGGTGTGCTCAGTCTCGTCACCTCATTTCAGGACTCTTAAAACACAACTATCCAAAAAGTAAAATACTATACTACCGTTCAGGTTTTCAGGGTTGGAAACTTCTTGGATTGACTACTGTTATTCATAAAGAGATTAAGAAAGATTAAAATCTTGTAACAAAAAGTAGCACAACATTATATAGTGCTACAAATTTAATTTTAAAAATCTTATCTATCTCTGGGCTTTTGTGTATATGATATTTCGTAGAACTCAGGTTAGTAGTTTTTATAGTTATCCTCTAACCTTTTGTATTGCCCTAAGCATCTCACCATAGTTAGACTCCCCTAGCCCCATCTCTTCTATGGCTCTAAGTTGATTTTTTAATGAGTTGTCTACTATCTCAATCATCTCATCTAGGTCATCTATAATAGTTATAAGGTCTAAATCTAATTGGTCTATTGTTCCATACTCCATCATAGAGCTCTGCATAAAATCAAAAAGTTTACTCCAGTACTCTTTATCTATTAAAATAACAGCTGAAGGAGAACACTTTTTAGTCTGAATAAGAGTAAGAACTTCAAATAGTTCATCTAGTGTTCCAAAGCCTCCTGGCATAGCTATATAGGCTAAAGAGTAGCGAACTAACATTACTTTTCTTACAAAAAAGTAGTCAAACTTTAACTCTCTATCTAAAAAACCATTACTAGACTGCTCAAAAGGCAAATCGATATTCAAACCAATAGACTCTGCATTCTTTGACTCTTTTGCTCCTCTATTTATAGCCTCCATAATACCAAAAGAGCCACCTGTAATAACACTATATCCATTGTCTGCTAACTTCTTACCAACCTCTACAGCCTTCTGATAGGTAGAGGTTCCCTCTTTTAGTCTAGCCGAGCCAAATACTGTAACTGCTGCACCAATATCATCTAACTCATCATAACCCTTTACAAAATCTGCCATAATCTTAAAAAGACTCCATGAGTCTAGGTATATACTATTTTTATCTCTTATTTTTCTATTCATACTCTATCTTTCATCTTTTTTTTAAGTTGATAGTATAGTCTTTAACACTTAATATTCTCAAAAAAATAGAGAATAAACTATTATATAAAAAAGTTATATTCTAAGATATATATCAATATATCTTGATATATATCTTATTAACTGCTATAATAACTAAAAATCTCAGTTTGATGAAAGAAGATAGATGAGTAAAAATGTATTGGTTCTATGCACAGGAAATAGTTGCAGAAGTATTATTGCTGAAGCACTTATTAACAAAGAGCTAGAGGGAATTAACGCCTACAGTTCAGGAGTAAATCCTAGTGGTAGAGTTAACCCAAATGCTAAAAAAGTTTTAGAAGCTAATGGAGCTTGGAGAGATGAGTACCACTCAAAAACCCTAGATAAACTAAAAGATATTGAGTTCGATTTGGTAGTTACAGTGTGCGACCACGCTAAAGAGACCTGCCCTATCTTTCCAAAACCCATACCAAAGATTCATATAGGATTTAAAGACCCTGATGGAAAAGGTTATGAAGCATTTGAAGCAACTTATGAAGAGATAAAGACTACCCTACTTCCAAAAGTAGAAAAGATATTAAAGGAGCAAAAGATGAATAAAAATGTATTTAAAACAGACAATGGTGTAAATATTAAATTTACAGGTGTAGTACAAAAACAACAGATTGTAAAAATGGTAGAGAACTGTGCTACAGGTCAGTGTGAGTGTATGAGTGATGAGACTAAAAAGAAGATTAACAAGATGCAAGTTGAGGGAAAAGATGGAGATGTTGAGCTTAAGCTTGATGGAGAGATAACAAAAGAGGAGATAGAAAAAGCCCTTGCTAAATCAAAAGTATTAAATAAAAAGTAAAATGGATATTTTTCTAAAGACTATAGGCTCTATCAACGATGAGACACGCATAAAGATTTTAAACTTTATTAACCAAAATGGTGAAGTGTGTGTCTGTGAGATTGAGAGTGCCTTTGAGATGATTCAATCACGTGTTTCACGTCACCTAAAAATCTTAAAAGAGGGTGGCTTTTTAAAGGTAGAACGCCGTGGACGATGGGCATTCTATAGCATACGAACTCCTCTTGATGCCTTTAGGCAATCTATTTTAGAGGAGATTTCTTGTTTGGGATTGGAAGTGCCTAATAGAAAGTTTAAATGTAAGGAGTAGCATGTTACTAGCAACCATACTATTTTTAATAACCCTCATCTTTATCATTTGGCAACCAAAAGGGTTGCAGATTGGTACTACTGCTATAGCTGGAGCCTTGGTAGCTTTAGCTCTTGAAGTAGTAAGTGTAGATGATATTTGGGTGGTTACTAATATTGTGTGGGACGCAACTTTAGCATTTATTGGTATTATTATCTTCTCTATGGTTCTTGATGAGATAGGTTTTTTTGAGTGGTGTGCTATTAAGATGGCAAAGCTCTCTAAAGGCAATGGGCATCTTATGTTTGTCTATGCTCTGCTTTTAGGGGCGTTTGTCTCTGCTCTATTTGCTAATGATGGGGCTGCATTGATTTTGACTCCTATTCTGTTGGCTAAGATGCGAATTTTAAAACTCAATGCTAAGACCATTTTAGCATTTCTACTTGCAGGTGGGTTTATTAGCGATTCGGCCTCTCTTCCTTTTGTATTCTCTAACCTTACTAACATTGTTACAGCAAACTACTTTAATATTGGATTTGCAACTTATCTTAAAACAATGATTATACCTTTTATAGTAAGTGTAGTAGCCTCTATTGCTATTTTATGGCTCTTTTTACGTAAAGATATTCCCTCAAAAGTTGACATCTCACTTCTTAAAGATGAGAATGAGGTGCTAAAGAGTAAAGCTCTCTTTCTTTTTTCTTGGCTCTTTTTAGCACTGCTAATTGCAGGGTATTTTATAGGAGACCACTTTAACTTGCCTGTAAGTCTTTTTGCTTTAGGTGGAGGAGTTGTTTTTCTACTTATTGCTTCATACATGAAGAGTGTTAATGCAAAAGAGATTATCAAAAACGCTCCTTGGCAGGTGGTTTGGTTTAGTATTGGGCTCTATATTGTGGTATATGGTCTTAAAAATGCAGGGCTTACTGACTACTTAACTATAGTATTAAAAGATTTAGTAACACATGGAGATACTATTGCCGTAGTAGGTACTGGATTTATCTCGGCATTTCTTTCAGCTATTATGAACAATATGCCTACAATTATGATTATGGATATTGCTTTGCAAGATGTGGGTAATGAAGCTTTAGCCTATGCCAATATTATAGGGTGTAACTTAGGACCAAAAATGACACCATTTGGAAGTTTAGCAACACTCCTTTGGCTACATGTATTAGCACAAAAAGGGGTAAAGATTGGCTTTTGGCAATATAGTAAGTTTGGGCTTTTGGTAACTCCACCTGTTTTATTAGTAGTTTTACTTAGTTTATAAAAAAATATATAAAAATAAATTTGTTTTACAGATTAAGTTATCTATAATATCTAATAATATTTTTTATTATTTTAAAATATGTGTAAAAAGGAATCCTAATGAAAACTACTATTTTGCTAAGTATACTACTCTCTATATCTTTTGCTATACAAGATGATGATATAGTTAAAATAGATGAGCATATCTCATCTGTAGTAACCCAAGATTCAGGTAAGAAAATTGAGATAAAAAGAGTTCAAAATGTCGACAATAGACTTATTGATGACTTTGCAAAAACATCTCGTCCTTGTCCTCCTTTTTGTATACAACCAACCAAAGTTGACCCAAATATTAATAATGTTGCAGAACTTGAAATTTTTAAGTTTATGGAAAATCAGATAAAGAATCATAAAGGAGTTCTTATTGATGCACGATTAAAGAGTTGGTTCGAACTAGAGACAATTCCATCTGCAATCAATATTCCTTACCAAACACTACTAAATAGTAGTAAGAAAAAAATTTCTAAAATATTTCAACTTTTAGGAATGAAGATAGAGAGTAGTGGTAATTGGAACTTTGACGATGCCAAAGAGCTAACTATTTTTGACAATGGTCCTTGGTGTTCACAAGCAACATATCTTGTTAAGACACTCAGAAAGTACAACTATCCTACATCTAAAATTCACTACTACCGTTCAGGTCTACAAGGGTGGAAACTTTTAGGTTTAACTACCGTTATACATAAAGAGATTATAAAAGATTAAAAAATATTACAATATGACATATTATTTCTTTTTTAAATTTTGTAATGATATAATTATAAAAATATAGTTAAAAAGGTGAAAATATGTTAAAAGATGTGCAAGATAGATATTTTGAGATTATTAGAGAAGATATATTTACCTCAGATGGTCAACTAAAGTATAAAAACTATCTTGAGGAGTTTGAACCTTATGATGTTGCACCAGAGAAGCGACGTTATGCTAACTATGGAGCTATTACTATACTTGGTTTTGGAGTAAAGTCAGATAGCAAAAAGAGCATTACTAAACAAGACAAAAAGTTTAAAAGAGAGTATGAAAAGGCAAAGGAGCAGATTACTACAGAGATACTTGGTACTCCTCCACTACTTGAAACCTATATTTGTGATGAGCTAAGCTACAATCTACTTAGTCCATTTTTACGAAATCTTACATATGGCAAAAGTATTCTCTCTGTTTGGATTTATGAGGGGGAGACTTATGCTTTAGTCTATGCAGGAAAAGGAGAGTCTGCTTGTAACCTACTCTTCTTTTGTCGTGTAAAAAATAGCTAATTGAGTTAATTAGGAGTAAAATACTCCTAATTATTGATTTTTATCAATTTATCCTAATTTAGATTGTGCTATAACGTTATAAGATAACTCTAAATAAGGATAAAAAATGGAAAGTAAAGAGTTAAACAGAGCTGTCTCTGGTGAGTATGCTCTTGGTTTTGAGATTGACATTGAAACCGATGTTGCTCCTCCTGGGTTAAGTGAAGAGACTATCGCTTTTATATCTAAGAAAAAAGATGAGCCAGAGTGGATGTTGGAGCTTCGTCTTAAAGCCTTTCGTAAGTGGCAAACAATGAGTGAACCTCATTGGGGGAAGTTGGAGTATGAGCCGATTGACTATCAATCTATCTCCTACTTTGCTGCACCCAAAAAAGCACCTGAGAGTTTAGACGAGGTTGACCCTAAGATTATAGAAGCCTATAACAAGCTAGGTATTCCACTTGAAGAGCAGAAACAACTTCAGGGAATTGCTGTTGATGCTGTTGTAGACTCTGTCTCTGTTACTACAACCTATACAGAGGAGCTAAGCAGACATGGCATTATATTTTGCTCTATCTCTGAAGCTATTCGTGACTACCCAGAGTTAATTAAAAAGTATATGTTCTCTGTTGTTCCAATGAATGACAACTTCTTTGCTACACTAAACTCTGCTGTCTTTACCGATGGAACTTTTGTCTATATTCCAAAAGGTGTGCGTTGCCCAATGGAGCTTAGTACCTACTTTAGAATCAATGCTCTTAATACTGGGCAGTTTGAGCGTACATTAATTGTTGCTGATGAAGGCTCTTATGTAAGCTACAACGAGGGGTGTTCAGCTCCAACTAGAGATGAAAACCAACTCCATGCAGCAGTAGTAGAGCTAGTAGCTATGAAAGATGCAGAGATAAAGTACTCCACTATTCAAAATTGGTACCCAGGAGATGAGACAGGAAAAGGTGGTATCTATAACTTTGTTACCAAAAGGGGAATCTGTCAAGGTGAAAACTCAAAAATCTCTTGGACACAAGTGGAGACAGGCTCAGCCATTACTTGGAAGTACCCATCTTGTATCTTAAAGGGTGACAACTCAGTTGGAGAGTTCTACTCTGTGGCTGTTACAACTCTAGCACAACAAGCAGATACAGGTACAAAGATGATTCACTTAGGTAAAAACACCTCATCTACTATTATCTCTAAAGGTATCTCGGCAATGAGGGGTCAAAATACCTACCGTGGATTGGTAAAGATTGGGGCAAACGCTACCAATGCTAGAAACTACTCAGAGTGTGACTCTTTGCTAATTGGTAGTGAGTGTGGAGCTCATACATTCCCTTACTTAGAGTCAAAAGATACACAAGGTCAAGTGGAGCATGAGGCGACCACTTCAAAGATTAGCGATGAGCAACTCTTCTACCTACGCCAAAGAGGTATAAACGAAGAGGACGCAGTAAGTATGATTGTTCATGGTTTCTGTAAAGAGGTCTTTAGCCAACTCCCTATGGAGTATGCAGTTGAAGCTAAAGCACTATTGGAATTAACATTAGAAGGAAGTGTAGGATGATAACATTAGATATTCAAAATTTAGAGGCAAAGATTGGAGAGAAGCAGATTTTAAAGGGGCTTAACCTGCAACTAGAAGAGGGAAAGGTTCACGCTATTATGGGACCAAATGGTGCAGGAAAATCAACACTCTCTAAGGCGATTGTGGGGCATTATGATGTCTCTATTATAGGTGGTGATATCCTCTTTAAGGGTAAAAGTATTAAAGATATGGAGCCAGAAGAGAGAGCCAAAGAGGGAATCTTTTTAAGTTTTCAAAACCCTGTAGAGGTTCCAGGGGTGAACAACGCCTACTTTTTAAGAACTGCTCTTAATGCAAAAAGGGTACATGAAGGCAAAGAGGAGCTAAACGCTGCTGAGTTTTTAAGACTTATGAAGAGTCATCTCTCGGAGTTGGGTATGAAGCCCGATATGATTAGCCGTTCACTAAATGAGGGCTTTTCAGGTGGAGAGAAGAAGAGAAATGAGATTTTACAGATGCTTATTTTAGAGCCTGATGTGATTATCTTAGATGAGATTGACTCTGGGCTTGACATCGACGCACTACGAGCAGTCTCAGAGGGAATTAACAAGATGAAAGATGGCAAACGCTCATTTTTGGTCATTACCCACTACTCACGAATTTTGGACTATATTGAGCCTGACTATATTCATGTCTTAAAAGATGGTCAAATTGTCAAAACAGCAGGGGCAGAGCTTGTAGCACAACTAGAAGAGGAGGGCTATGATAGCATAGCTATAGAGCAATGAGATT
>JALWNF010000143.1 GCA_026995985.1 Campylobacteraceae bacterium | reverse complement strand
TTCGATGGTGACCAGATGGCTGTTCATGTGCCTCTTTCAGATGAAGCGATTGCAGAGGCTAAGATTTTAATGTTAGCTTCAATGAATATTCTGCTTCCTGCATCGGGTAAAGCGATTGCTGTACCTTCACAAGATATGATTTTGGGTCTATACTACTTAACATTAGAGAAGATAGATGTAGTTGGTGAGCATAAACTTTTTGCCAATGTAGATGAAGTTTTAATTGCAAATGAGCAAGGTGGACTTGACCTTAATGCTAAAATTAGAACAGTTATCAATGGTAAAATTGTAAATACAACAGCAGGTAGAGTTATCTTAAAGTCAATTATTCCTGATTATGTTCCTGAGTCATATTGGAATAAAGTCTTAAAGAAGAAAGATATCTCTGCACTAGTTGACTATATCTATGCACAGAGTGGAATTTCATACACCTCTGAGTTTTTAGATAACCTAAAAGATATTGGATTTAAATATGCAACTAGAGCGGGAGTCTCTATCTCGATTGATGATATTAAAGTTCCAGAGGTTAAAGAGTTAGCCGTTGCAAAAGCAAAAGAGTATGTTATTGAGATTCAAAAGCAGTATAGTAAAGGTCTTTTAACAGAGCAAGAGCGTTATAACAAAATTATTGATATTTGGACAGATACCAACAATGAAGTAGCCTCTGAGCTTATGGCACTGATTAAAAAAGATAGAGATGGGTTTAACTCTGTTCACATGATGGCTGACTCAGGTGCTAGGGGTTCTGCTGCACAGATTAGACAGCTATCAGGAATGAGGGGATTAATGGCAAAATCAGATGGGTCTATTATTGAGACACCAATTACCTCTAACTTCCGTGAGGGTCTTAATGTATTGGAGTACTTTATTTCAACACATGGTGCTAGAAAAGGTCTTGCTGATACAGCTATGAAGACAGCAAGTGCTGGTTACTTAACAAGAAAACTTATTGATGTTGCTCAAAATGTTAAGGTTGTTATGCATGATTGTGGAAGTCATGAGGGTGTTGAGGTTTCAGATATCTATGTAGGTAATGAGCTTATTGAACCTCTTTCAGATAGAGTCTATGGTCGTGTAATTGCTGCAGATGTTATTGACCCAATTACTTCAGAGGTATTGGTTAGCGAAGGGACAATGATTGATGAGGAGAAAGCAAGAATTATCTCTGAATCTGGAGTACGCTCTGTAAGTATTAGAACCTCTGTTACTTGTAAAGCACAAAAAGGTATTTGTGCTAAGTGTTATGGTCTTAATATGGCTGAAAACAAGATTGTTAAGCGTGGTGAGGCTGTTGGAGTTATTGCCGCACAATCTATTGGGGAACCTGGAACACAGCTTACACTCCGTACCTTCCATACAGGTGGTGCGGCAACATCAGGTAAAGAGGAGCGACAAGTTATTGCTAATAAAGAGGGATTTATTAGATACTATAACTTAAATGTTAATAGAAACTCAGAGGGTAAACTACTTGTCTCTAACCGAAGAAATGCAGGTGTTCTTTTAGTTGAACCTAAAGTAAAATCTTTGACACGTGGAAAATTGACTATTACCTCTTCTCATGATGAAGTTCTTTTACATGTTCAGCAAGGTGCAAAAGAGCAACGCTATACAGTAAGAAAATCAGATATTGCAAAGACCAATGAACTTGCAGGTGTAGGTGGAAAGGTTGATGGTAAACTATTTTTACCTTATGAGAGTGGAGAGATTATAGAAGAGGGGGACTCAATTATAGAGGTGATAAAAGAGGCTTGGTCAGTACCTTCTCGTATACCATTTGCGTCTGAATTGACTGTTGAAGATGGTGCACCTATTACTCAGGATATTTATGCTGATGCTAAAGGAACAGTTAAATTTTTCCTCTTAAAAGGAGACTATTTAGAGAGACATAATGGTATAAAAAATGGTAAAGTTATTAGTGAAAAGGGTCTATTTGCAGTTGTTGTAGATGAGAATGAGCGTGAAGCAGCACGCCACTACATTGCAAGAGGTTCAATTATTGTTATTGATGACAATACTGTAGTCTCTCGAGGAGATGCTATTGCAAAAGCATCACATACAGAACAAGTTGTTATTGCTGAGTGGGACCCTTATGTTGAGCCAATTATTGCTGAGGCAAATGGTACACTAAAATTTGAAGATATTATTCCAGGAGTAACTGTTATTGAACAGTTCGATGAGTTAACGGGAGAGAGCCGTTTAACGCTAAATGAGTATATACCAGCAAGTTATAATCCTGCAATTGTTTTAGCAACAGATGATGGTGAGATTATATCCTATGGACTTGACCCAAAAACATCTATCTATGTTAGAGATGGTGCTAGAGTAGGGATTGCAGATATTTTAGCAAAAACACCAAAAGCTGCTCAAAAATCGAGTGATATTACATCAGGTCTTCCAAGAGTCTCTGAACTATTTGAGGCACGTCGTCCAAAAGACCCAGCTCTTATAGCAAGAATTAATGGTATAGTCTCTTTTGGAAAACCATTAAGAGGTAAAAAGAGAATTATTATTACTCCTGAGCATGGTGAACCAATTGAGCAGTTTGTTGATAAGCACCGTACAGTTGTAGTAAGTGAAGGAGACTTTGTTCATACTGGTGAGAAATTAACAGATGGAACTATCTCTAGTCATGATGTTTTAGCTACTCTTGGGGAAAAAGCACTGTATGAGTATATTGTTGAAGAGGTACAGAAGGTTTATCGTCGTCAAGGGGTTAATATCTCTGATAAACATATTGAGATTGTTATCTCTCAAATGATGCGTCAAGTTAAAGTGATTGATGGTGGTGATTCTAAATTTATTGATGGTGACTTAGTCTCTAAAAAGAAATTTAATTTAGAAAATGAGAAGGTAATTAGGCTTGGTGGAGAACCTGCTATTGCAGAACCTCTATTAATCGGTATTACAAGGGCTGCTGTTGGTGCTGACTCAATTATCTCAGCTGCATCATTCCAAGATACAACAAAAGTATTGACCTCTGCTTCAATTGCAGGTACAATTGATACACTAGAAGACCTTAAAGAGAATGTTGTTATTGGGCGTCTTATTCCTGTTGGAACAGGTATGATTGACCTTGAAGAGCTTGAGTTAAAAGAGATAGAAGAAGAGGAGGAGTAGTTCTCCTCTTCTTTATGGCATGCTTCTCCATTCTGCTTTAGAGTAAAATTTAGGGTCAAATTTATATTTGTATGTAATCACTTCTGGTGGTTGAACATAATCTTCAGCTAAAAAAGTTCCCTTTTCAGGAGTGAACTCTTTGTCACTATTTTTATCTATTTCTTGTAAGTTCATTGCAAACTCTTCTCTCTTAAGTAACTCTTCAGAATAAGGGTCTTGAATAATACCATAATTATTGTTGTATAGATGAGCTTGAGATACTGAGATAATTTCTTGCTGTGAACTACAAGCACTTATTATAAGTAAAAAAGATATAGATATAAAGTGTTTTCTTTTTTTTAAAAAAATCATAACAAATCCTAATATTAATTTTTCTTGAAATAAAATATATAATATTTAAGCTTAAATAAAAATTATATTTTAAATTTTATATAATACTTTAAATAGAACACTCTATAAATTTAGGTAAATCCGACGAGGAAAAAAGCCAATTTTAAGAAAAATAAGCTCTAATATCAAACATGAAGATGAAAAAGAAAAAAGAGCTATTATCAGAGCTAA
>JALWNF010000142.1 GCA_026995985.1 Campylobacteraceae bacterium | reverse complement strand
CCAACCTCATCTGTAAAAGATAGGATTGCAATGAATATGGTAAATGAGGCTCTTGCATCAGGTAAGATTACTAAAGAGACAACAATTATTGAGCCCACATCTGGAAATACAGGAATTGGTCTAGCTTCTATCTGTGCTGCTAAATCTTTAAAGCTTATCTTAACTATGCCAGAGTCAATGAGTATTGAGCGTCGTAAAATCTTAACCCATTTAGGTGCGAAAATCGTATTAACCCCTACAGCGGAAGGAATGGGTGGTGCTATAGCAAAAGCTACAGAGTTAGCTAAAGAGCTAGATGGATACATTCTTCAACAATTCAATAATCCAAACAACCCAGAAATTCATCGAAAAACAACAGCTATAGAGATTTTAAAAGATACCAATAACCAACTTGACTACTTTGTAGCAGCTGTAGGTACAGGTGGAACACTTACAGGAACATCTGAAGTACTAAAAGAGACTCTTCCAAACCTAAAATCTATTGCTGTTGAACCAAGTAACTCTCCTATTTTATCTGGAGGAAATAGTGGACCACATAAGATTCAAGGAATTGGAGCTGGTTTTGTACCTGAAATCTTAAACACATCTATCTATGATGAAGTTATTCAAGTTAGTGATGAGAAGGCTATTGAGTTTACTAAAGAGGTTGCTAGAGATGAGGGGCTTTTAGTAGGGATTTCATCTGGAGCTAATATTGCTGCTACATTTGAAGTTGCTTCTCGCCCTGAAAATAGTGGTAAAACCTTTGTAACAATACTTTGTGATACAGCAGAACGCTACCTCTCTACTGACCTATTTTAAAGATGAAAGAGCTTTTTGAAACCATTAAGATTGAAGATGGAAAAATCTTTAATATTAAATGGCATAACCAGCGACTTAATCGAAGTCGCTTAGAGCTTTTTTCTCTTGATAAACCTGTAAATTTACTAGATTACATCAACTCTCCTCCTCAACAAGGGCTCTTTCGTTGTCGTATAGTTTATGGTGTAGAGATTAAGTCTGTAGAGTATCTACCCTATACTCCAAAGAGCTTTAAAAGTTTTAAAATTGTAGAGAGTAATTTAGAGTATAACTACAAATTTAATGACCGTTCAGAGCTAAATGGACTTATGCAGAGTGGGTATGATGATATTATTATTGAGAAAGATTCTCTTTTAACCGATACATCTATAGCCAATATTGCTTTTTACGATGGAGAAGATTGGATAACCCCTAAAAGACCTCTGTTACTAGGAACAATAAGAGCAAGACTTTTAGATAATGGCTTTTTAAAGTTAAAAGATATTAAAAAAGAGAATATTAAAAACTATTCGCACTTTGCTTTAATGAACGCTATGATAGGATTCCAAGTACAAAACTCTATTAACATAAGATTATAAAAAGGGAAACAGATAAATATGCCTCTAGAAAATCTAGAAACCTCTAAATACAAAAAGCTAATACAAAATCATATTTTAGCCACTATTGAATATCTATTTGATGAAAATCAAGAGTTTGGTATTGCTTGTGATATTTCAGTTGTAAATTTCTCTCCAAGCTTACCAAAAGAAATACAAAACTCATTACCAGAAATTACTCTCTTTATGTTAGCAAACTACTCTTTTGAGAGTGCCTCTGTTGACCAAGACTATTTATCATTTGAAGCAGGTTTTGGACCTAATAATTTTGGAGCATTAGTACAGATTCCACTACTTGCAATAAAACAGATTTTTGTAGATGAGTACCCTATACTTATTAATGTTACTTCATCAAGTAAAATAGAGGAAGAGAAAGAGGAGGTTGACTCTATGTCTGCACTACTTAACAACCCAGAGAATGCAAAACTATTAAAGAAAAAGAAGAAAGGCTAAAGACTCTTTAGCACTTTCCTGAGATGATATAGTTAACAACATTATCTATAAAAACATTATTTTTATTATCTTTTGAATAAACAATATAGAATTTACGCTTCATTTTATAGCCATATATTCTAGACTCAAAAAGCTCACCATGTGCTACCTCTTCTGCAATAGCATGTTTAGAGATAACAGAGACAGTTGGAGCCCTATCATCTCTTTTTGCTCTTTTAACACTCTGCAAAGCAGCTGTTGTATTGGAAACTTCAGAGAGTACATCAAAGCTTTTACAAGAGACCCCTAAATCTTCAAATACTTCAGAGATAAGCTTTCTTGTGTGAGAGCCCTCCTCTCTACAAATCCACTTAAACTCATAAAGCTCCTCTGTATTGACTGTTTTTGGAAGAGGAGTATTTGAGAAGATAACCAACTCATCATCAAACCACTCTCTATAGAGTAGTTCATCATCAAAGATAGGTGACTCTATTAGACCTATATCAAATTTATGCTCCTTTAGACCTTGTACTATCTTATCACTAGTATCAATATTTAAGGTAACATCATTACCAATACCTTCAGATATGCTATTTAGACATTCTCCTGGAATAACATAAGAGCCAATAGTATAAGAGGCCGCCAATCTAAAGGTCATCTCCTTTTTAATAATCTTTAAGACATCTTTTTCAAGAGCAAGAATCGCCTTCTCTAGTTGAGTAACAATTTTATAGAGAGCTTCACCTTCAGCTGTCAATCTTATTCCATTCTTTTTTCTATCTATAATCTTTGCTTCTAAATAGTTTTCTATATATTTTATCTGTTGTGTTACAGCAGGTTGTGAAATTCCAAGCTTAGCAGAAGCTTTAGAAAAACTTCTCTCCCTTGCTACCGTTAAGAACGTCTCCATTTTAACAAAATCTTTTAACATTGAAATACCTTTGTAATATTTAATTTATTATAATTATTATATCAAATTATATTAAAATAGCTATAAGTTATTTGAATATTTCTAATTATATATAAAAAATACTTATTTTTATACATTTTATTTACAACTTAAAAGCATCTATCTATTCAAATTTAACAAAAAAGTGATATAATAAATTAAAAAGTAATATAAATATGCACGATGTAATAGAAGCCCTAAATGACGCACAACAAGAGGCAGTAAAACATATTGATGGACCTCTACTTATTTTAGCTGGTGCAGGTTCTGGTAAAACAAAAACCTTAACTACAAGACTTGCTTATCTTATCTCAGAAGTGGGGATTGACCCATTAAATACACTAACACTAACCTTTACTAATAAAGCTGCAAAAGAGATGAGAGAACGTGCTATTAGACTTATTGGCACTCAGACCTCTTCTATGCCTCTTTTGTGTACCTTTCATAAGTTTGGTTTACTGTTTCTAAAACTACACATAGAAAAACTTGGACGTAAAAATAACTTTGTTATTATTGACTCTGATGATAAAAAACGTATCTTAAAGCGTATTGCTAAAGAGCATAACATTGACTTAAATATTGCTTTTATATCATCTGAAATCTCAAAATATAAAAATAGCTTATTGAAAGCTGATGAGATTCTTAATAGAGCTGAGCTCTCTGATTACAGAAAGATAGCAACAATCTATAAAGATTATGAGACAGAGATAGTAGAGAATAATTTAGTTGATTTTGATGACCTACTTATGCTTACTTATAAAATTTTAGAACAAGATGTAGAGCTAAGAAAAGAGACATCAAATCGCTATAAATATATTATGGTTGATGAGTATCAAGACACAAATGAGCTACAGTTTAGACTACTAAAGCTTTTGGCTTCAGAGCATAATAACTTATGTGTTGTAGGAGATGATGACCAGAGT
>JALWNF010000141.1 GCA_026995985.1 Campylobacteraceae bacterium | reverse complement strand
ACAGAATAAATCTCTTAAGTGTCTCTGGATTAAGAGAACAGAAAAAGCACCATTTTATGTTAGAGGCTTTAACCCATCTTCCTAACCAATACCACTTAACTATTGTTGGTTCAGGAGAGAAGGAGAGATTTTTAAAAGAGTTAACTAAAAAACTCAATCTTCAAGAGAGAGTAACCTTTTTAGGACACCAATCAAATCCCTATAGCTATATGAAGAGAGCAGATTTGTTTCTGCTTACCTCTCAAAGAGAGGGCTTCCCTAATGTCTTGCTAGAGGCAAATCTATTGGGACTTCCTATTGTAGCTTTTGCTTCACCTGGAGGAATTACAGAGATAGTAGAGGAGGGCTTTAATGGGCTCCTTGCCCCATATCATGACTGTGAAGCCTTAGCTAAAAAGATTCAAGAGGCATCAGCTATAGCGTTTGATAGGGGGAAGATAAGAGAAAGAACTATTCAACGCTATAGCAAAGAGACGATTATGCAGAGGTATAAAACTCTCTATACCACTTAATAAACTCTTTAATTCCATCAGCTAGAGTTGTGTCAGGTTTGTAACCAAACTCCTCTATAAGTCCACTCACATCTGCATAGGTTGAGACCACATCTCCATCTTGCATTGGCATAAAGTTCTTTTTTGCCTCTTTACCAAGAGCCTTCTCAAGCGTCTCAATAAACTCCATAAGGGCGACAGGAGCATTGTTTCCAATATTGTAGAGTCTATATGGAGCAGATGAGGTTGATATATCTGGGTTGTTTGAGTCCCAATCTTTATTGGGTTGTGCAGGGTTGTCAATAACCTTAACAATACCATCTACAATATCATCTATATAGGTAAAGTCTCTACTCATCTTACCGTTATTAAAGACATTAATGGCTCTGTTGTTAAGGATTGCATCGGTAAAGAGCATAGGAGCCATATCGGGTCTACCCCATGGTCCATAGACAGTAAAAAATCGTAAACCTGTAGCTTGAATACCATAAAGATGTGCATAGGTGTGAGCCATCATCTCATTTGACTTTTTAGTCGCTGCGTAGAGGCTAACTTGGTGTTCTGTTTTGTCAGTTGTTTTAAATGGTTGAGAACTATTTAGTCCATAGACCGATGAGCTAGAGGCGTAGGCTAGATTTTTAACACCATAGTTTCTGCACCCCTCTAATATATTTAAAAATCCTACTACATTACTCTGTATATAGGCATGAGGGTTCTCTAGTGAGTAGCGTACTCCTGCTTGTGCTGCAAGATTGACAACCGCATCAAAGTCTTGCTCTTTAAAGAGGTTATCCATTGCCTCTTTATTGGCTAAATCGATTTTAGCAAAGTGGTGTTTTTCATATTTGGTTGAGTGAACTAAACTATTCTCTTTTATACTCTCTTGCTCTATACCAAGTTCCCTAAGTCTTCCATACTTTAAATTGACATCATAGTAGTCATTGATATTATCAATACCGACTACTTCATCACCACGTTCAAGTAGCTTTTTGGCTAAATGAAAACCTATAAAACCTGCTATTCCTGTTACTAAAATTTTCAAATCTTTTCCTAATATTATCTTCTGTATCTTCTTAGATTAAAGAATTAATATTAGAAGATTATATGGAAAAGGCTTAAATATAGGATAATAGCTCTCAATTAGCAACAATATAATCCCCAACCCGAAAAGAGTTAGCATAAATTGTCCAAGTATAGGTTACCGAACCACCTGTAGGCATAAATGAACCATCGGTTACAAAGAGGTTTTGTACTTCATGTGCTTGACAATATCTATTTAAAACCGAATTTTTAGGGTCATCTCCAAATCTACACCCTCCTATTTGTAGATTAGGTGGTGGGGTGACTATCTCTAGTCTACAGTAGGCTAACTCATCTTTAGAGAAATCCTTCTCTTGGTAAAACTCTCCACACTCAAGCATAACAACCTCTATTCCTGTTTTATTGTTGCTCTTAGCAATTTTTTAAAACTATATCATATAGTTTGTAATATGTTAAAATAGCAAAAAAATATTAGGATAAGAGCATGGCAAAAGAACACTACTTTGATATCTCTGCAAAGCTAGATATGATGGAGATGAAAAATGCAGTTATTATGGCACAAAAAGAGGTAGCAACACGTTTTGATTTTAAAGGTTTAGTTGCCAATATTGAGTTAAATGAAAAGGCAAAGATTCTCTCTCTTAGTTCGTCAAGTGAACAGAAGATAGATGCACTTAAAGATATACTCATCTCAAAGCTTATTAAACGCAATATTTCAAGTAAATCGCTTGAAGAGCTAAAAACAGAGGGAATTTCAGGTGGTAATACAAAAGTAATTTATAAAATAGTCGATAGCATAGATAAAGATGAAGCTAAAAAGATAGTCAAAGCTATAAAGGCTTTGAAACTAAAGGTTACACCATCTATTCAGGGTGATGAGGTACGAGTAAGTGGTAAGAAGATAGATGATTTGCAAAAGGTTATAAAAGAGGTTAGGCAACTTGATTTAAAAGCTCCATTGGTATTTGGAAATTTTAAATAACCTGTAGGGTGCGATTACTATCGCACCAAGTTAAATTATGAGCAGTGTCCTCCACCACAACAACCACCTGTTGACTCTTTAGGCTTTAGCTCAACGGCAATATGAATATCGTCACCTTTTTCTATTACTGTAAACATATGTTTTTGACAGAACTTTTGGTTCATGTGACTCTCCATAAGTAGTGCCTCTTGTAGTGCTTCATCTTTTGAGTCAAACTCCATACCATTCTCATACGAGCTTTTTCTAAAGCAACCACACTCTAGTTCTACATTGATTTTTGCCATATTTAATCCTTGTTATTGAATTTAGAAGATAATAACAAAAACTTCTTAATGTATAATTAAATCGGATAAAAATAGTCTTATTTAGTTGATTAATCACCACCACAACCTCCCCCACAAGATGAACCTCCACATGAGGAGCTATCACTGCTAGAGTCTCCTCCATTATCACTAGAGCTTCCACTATCTCCTCCACAACCTGAGGCACAACCTATATCTGTAGCACAATAACCACCACAAGAGCTACTGTTTGTCCCTGTAGGGTCTCCTTTACAGTTAAGTTGGTATTTAAATCCACCTTTTATATTTAACTCCTTATCTATAGCGAAAAGAAGAGGGAGTCTGTTTGGGTGTTTGGGGTCTATGCCCTCTTTAGCACATGCAAGTCTCCATGCTCGTTTAATTCCATCTTGTGCAGAGGTAGGGCTTTTCATCGCTTCTGTTGGTGTATGGTGTAGAAATCTTCCTATACCTTTTTGACAAAAGAGCTGATACTCTCGTGTAAAAAGTATAAACTCATGCCAAAGTACATCAACAATCTCAGAAGGCATGGCAACCATTTTACCTTTAGCTTGGTTACAGATGTAAAAATAGTCACGAGTAGCTTCTACAACCTTTTTCATATCTTTATCGGTTAAGTAATCGTGTTGTGCTTGAACACGTTTAATAAGTACTGGTGAGAATTTATAGTTTTCTATAAAGCGTAGTTGTCTTTTTTGTTGCTCTTTTTCCCAAAAATGTATTAAAAATATAATGATAATAATAAAGAGGAGTATAGATAAGATTGTCATGTTGATTTCCTGAATTATTTTATATAATTATATCTTTTATAATTTATAAAGAGTTTTCCTAAAACTTCCTAACTTTAAGTAAAAATAGGATAAAAATAGTCTTAATTAATCATCAAGGGTTAGTCTATGACAGCAAAATTTGACATAAAAGAGATAGAGAGTGTCTGTACCTACTGTGGTGTGGGTTGTGACATTACAGGGGTAGTTAAAAACAATAAGATTACTAAAATCTATGCTCAAAAAGATGGAGTTGTTTCACAAGGGAAGCTCTGTATTAAGGGGAAATTTGGATTTGATTTTGTTGATTCGGATAAGAGAGTACGACAGCCACGTATTCGTAAAACCTTTTTAGATAAAAATCCAGCCATTAAAGCTAAGTTTGAAGATAAAATGAGAGTTTTCGATGAAGATTTTTGGACTTGTGATTTAGATACAGCAACCTCAATAGCCTCTATGAAACTATCAGAGATAAAAGAGAAGTATGGAGGCGACAGCTTCTGTGCTATTGGTGGGGCAAGAACTAGTTGTGAGAGCTCTTACTCTTTTCAGAAGTTTTGTAGAGAGATTATGGAGTCTCCACATGTTGACAACTGTGCTAGAGTTTGTCACTCACCATCGCTTAAGGGAATGAGAGCAACCATAGGTGAAGGGGCAGCTACCAACCCTTATGATGACATATACGATTGTGAGTTTATGCTAGTCATTGGCTCAAATACTATGGAGGCACACCCAATTGTTGCAAACCGTATTGTAGATATGGCAAAAAAGCATAATAACTTAGCTATTATAGATGTACGTGAGACCAAGATGGTAAAGTATGCAAAGCACAACTGTATTATTCCTTATGAGGCAAATTTGCTTGTTTTAAATATGATGGCTTATGTCATTTTAGATGAGGAGCTATATAACAAAGATTTTGTAAAAAATCGTACTAAAGGGTTTGAGGAGTTCAAAGAGAAGATACTAAATGACCCTTATGCTAACCCTAAGTTTTTTGAGAAGATTGAGGGGTATGAGTATTTAGCAAAGATGATTCCAAATATTGCTCGTGAGTATGCTGTAAAAAAATCTATGATACTTTGGGGACTTGGGGTTACTGAACATTTAGATGGCTCTTACGCTGTAATGGCAATTACTCACTTAGCACTACTTACAGGAAATGTAGGAAAACGTGGAGCAGGGCTTATGCCTCTTCGTGGTCAAAATAATGTGCAAGGTGCATGTGATATGGGTTGTCTACCATACTTTGCACCAGATTATGAAAAACCAAAAGTTGAGGGGTTAATGACACCTCAGCTAGTAGATGCAATGATAGAGGGTAAGATAAAGGCTCTGCTTAATATGGGAGAGGACATTACTCACATTCACCCAAATATTAATAAGATAAATAGAGCAATGGAAAATTTAGAGTTTATAATGGTTCAAGAGCTATTTATGACCGATATTGCTAAAAGAGCAGATATTGTTATTGGGGTGAAGTCTGCTTATGAGAAGACGGGTGTTTATGTGAATGCTATGAGACGGTTACATCTCTCTCAACCATTAGTGCAGAGTGATTTACCTGATGATTGGGAAGTTCTTAAGGAGTTAACCAATAAGCTTGGAGGCAACTTTAAACATGAGACAAGCAAAGAGGTTTGGGATGAAGTTACAAGAGTTGCTCCAAAACGTTTCTCTGGAGCTCAATACTATAGATTGGCTCGTCACCGAAAGCGTGGAATGCAGTGGCCTATCTACCTAGAAGATACTCCAATTTTGCACCTACTTGACTTTAGAACCGAAGATGGACTTGGAAAGTATGTCTATAAGCAGTATGATCTTAGAGGAATGGTTGAAGAGATTTTAAACAAAGAGTTCTATAGTGACGAACTTAATGGATTCTACTTAACTACAGGGCGAACTTTAGCACACTACAATAATGCTTCTCAAACAAAACATACAGCTAAACTCTATAATAATTATAGTGAAGATATACTCTTAGCTTCAACAGAAGATAGGGGAAAGTTTGGAGATAGAGTTATTTTAAAAACAGAGTATGGTGAGACTTCTGTATTGAGTGTTAAATATACAGATAAAGTAAAACCTAGAACACTTTTTACAACTTTTCACCATGCCAAATCAAAAATAAATGCTATCTTTGGAGATGAGGCAGATGAGTTGATTTTGACAGCTCGGTTTAAATCACTTAAGGTTACTGTTGTACCTCAGTAATTGAGTATATATGATGAAAAAGAGACAAAATACTCTTATTGGAGAGCAAAATGAAGCTAAAGCAGTAGAGTTTTTGGTTGCTAAAGGCTTTAGGGTTATTGAGCAGAACTACTATGCTAGAAAGTTGGGTGAGATAGATATTATTGCTATAAAAGATGATATTTTACACTTTATAGAGGTAAAGTCTGCACAAGCAGATTTTGACCCTATTTATAACTTTACCAATTCAAAACAACGAAAGGTTATTAACTCTGCATACTACTATATGAAATCAAAAAACTTAGATATGCCCTTCTCTATTGACTTAATATTAGTACGTTGTGGAGAGATAGAATTCTTAGAGAATATTACGATGTAACTATTATACTCTTTTTTTGATAGTTTATTAGAACTTCTTTTGTTATAATTCTTATTAAAAATGTTTAGATATTAGGAAGAGCATGGCATGGCGTATTAAAGAGACAAAAGAGGGTGAAGTACTTAATAACTTCGATTATATAAAAAGAGAAAAAATAGTTAAGGGGGTTGCTCCTAAAGTATTAGGAGAGCAGTTTGCTTCTGCAAATTTTAAAGAGGATACAAGAGAGTTAACTAGTGATGAATTACACTATATAGAAGAGGTTAATGAGTATATAAAAAGACTAAATAGTTATGGAATTAAAAAATCAAATGAGATTAAAAAAGAGATTAACTCTCTTCTTAATAAAATTTCAAAAGAGGGTAACAGCTTCGTTAAGTTAGAGCGTTTTTTTAAAGAGAAAGCAGGTTTTATCTATGATGCTTTTATTCATGAAGAGGAGACAAAACAAGAAGCAAGGCTTAATTTAAGAGAGGAGCTAGATAGATTTCGACAAGAGCATAATATAACCAAAAGAGAGGCTTTATATCCAAAGAGCTATATTTTACACTTTGCTTGGATTTTTGTTTTTATATTTTTAGAGGCATTAGCTAACTCCTACTTTTTTGGTCAAGCATCAAGTTTAGGATTGCTAGGTGGAGTTTTTATTGGGTTTATTACCTCTTTTTTCAATGTAGTGCTCTCTACTATTGCAGGGTTTGTTTTACGCTACAAGAACCATGTTGTTAAAAAGACAAGGCGTATTGGTTTGGCTATTTTTGGAGTTTTATTACTCTTAATTTTCTTTATTCATCTATTTATTGCTCACTATAGAGAGGTATTACAAATCAATCCCCATGTTCAGATAGAAGCAGTATTAAAACCAATGCTTCAGACTCCTTTTGTGCTACATGATATGGAGTCTCTTATTTTAATTGCTATTGGAGTGTTAGTTACACTCTTTAGTATTATAAAGGGTATGAAGATTGATGATAGATATCCAGGATATGGAGCAGTTTATCGTAGATGGAAAGAGAAAGATAATGAGTTTTTAGAAGCAAAAAGTCAACTAAGAAAACTAATGCGAGAACTCTACACTTTGACTGTACGCAAATCTGACAATATGATGAAAAATTTAGAAAACTCAAAAGATAGACTTGAAGCTTTAGCATTAGATTTAGATGCATTTATTGCTACCTATGAGCGTTACTATCATAAAGCTTTTCAGACAGCAAGAGAGATTTTAGTAGACTATCGTTTAGGTATGGAGGTTATCTATGGCGAAGATAACTCTTTTGACTATAAAAAGATATTAGAGGAGAGGTTAATAAAGCTAAATACTAATATGCTTTTAAATCTAAAAATGCTTATAGATAAAGAGTTAAAAAATATTAATAATCAGATAGATAACTTCTATGTTAATCAAGAGAGATTTGAACAGAAGCTAGAAGAGATGAAAGAGAGATATTTAGAGAATGAATATATTGAAAAAGTACTTCAGCAAGTTAAAAGAGATAGGGAGATAGAGCTATGAGTAGAGATGATATAAAGGGTATATTGATTATTGTAACATTAGTTCTTTTAGGAGTTTTAGGGTTTGTTGTTGCCTACAAACTAACTCCAAAATCTTATAATATTGATGAGAAGACAATGTGTCTTAAAAATAGACCAAGCCCACTAAAAAGAGTTGTTCTAATTGATAAGAGTGACAGATGGAGTAGTGCTAATGTAGAGAGAATAGAGGAGTGGCTCTCTCATATTGGAGAGAATATCCCTGTAAATAGCCGTCTAAATATCTTGTCTCTCTCTGGAAGCAAAGGCAAAGAGACAAGAGTTAAAAAAATCTTTGATAAGTGTAGCCCAGGTAGTGAGGCTGACTGTAATGCTCTTTATGAAAACTGTAGAGATATTAGAGCTAAGTTTATTTTAGCTTTTGAAGAGCCTCTTTTTGACATTACTACTCTTTTAAGTAAATCAGGTACAGCCCAGACATCTCCTCTTTTTGAGACCATAACTACTATTTTTGATGATATTAAGAGTCCAAAGGCAGAGATACACATAGTAAGTGACTTTATGGAAAATGGACATAAGTTTAGTTTCTATAAAGGAAAACTACCATCAGTAAAGGAGTTAATTAAGGAGTATCCTCTCCCAACCAAAGCTAGAGTAACAGTATATATGCATGTTATTGAACGACGTAGACATAAGATGGAGTTAATAAATGCTGTTAAAAATTTATGGCGTGACTATTTTGTTCAACAGGGAATACGAGTTAAAGAGGTGAGTCGTTTCTTTATTACAGATTAATAATAAGAATTATATATCTATTTGCTATATATTAAAAAATATATTTATATTAAATTGATTTTATAATAAAAATAGAGTTGTAGAAAATGTTTTAAAATCTCTATAAAAATAGTATATAAACATTTAAAAACTATAAAAAATAGAATTGATAGTTTAAATAACATTAGGTGCTTTGCTTTGCAAAATAAGATTTATATTTTAAAAAAATTTTAAGAAATATTCTACTTTTTTATAAAAAAATTAAATTTTAATGTTATAATATTGTCATGAGAGTTGAATTGTTTTTCCCTTTTTTCGATTCGGCTCTCATACGATAACTTTTAACTTCATATTACTTTCCTCCCTATTTCCCTAAACACTCAAAAATGAGACAGTTAAGAGTTGTCGACCTTCTAAAGTTAAAAAATAACAATATCTTCCCTCTATGAAAGTGATGTTAATGCAAAAAATAGCACTATTTCTGTTATAATAGGTAAATTACTTATTTAGGAATAGACTTTGAAGTATCTTATCGATTTTATTGAAGCCAAAAATGTTACCAAAGCAAAAATCTTCCCTCACTTAAAGTGTACACGCCAAGAGGCAAAAATTTTACAATATATCTGTAGACGTTTTGTTAAAGGTATAGAGGAGACAGCTGTACTTGATATTTTGCAAGAGAACTTTGAGTATGAGGGGTATGACTACCTAAATCATCTAAGTATTGTTAAAAAGCTAATGGATATGGGTTGGATTGTTCAGATTAGTTTTGGACAGATAAAGGTACAAGAGGTCTCTAAACTAGAGATTTTAAACACCTCTGTTGCTCCTACTATGAGTCTACTTCGTCTTTTAGAGGAGGGTTCACTAGAGATTTCTTTGCCTGATATTAAGCCATATACCGACCACTTAGAGTATCTACAAGACCAGTTTGATGTGATTGATTTGCTCTTTCAAATGTCTAACTCTAAGCAGGGCTTTTTGGAGACCTCTTTAAGTGTAGGACGGCTTAAAAGCAAGTTAGCACTTCTTACACAACGTATTGTTGAGAGACTAAAGATTACCCAAGAGCCAATTGTAGTTGAGGAGTTCTTTAAAGAGAAGGAGTTTGATGAGCGAGAGAAGAAAATCTTTTTAGCACTTTTAAAAGAGGAGTATGCAGGTGGTGAGGGGCAACTAAGAGATATGAATACTCTTATTGAGCTTATCTCTGTAGATGAGTATGACAAGATTCGCAACCGTGCTTTACTTGAAGATGGTTCGCGACTTATTAGTGACAATATTATTGACTATGAGGAGATACTCAATATGTTTGGTGGAATCTCTCGTTCTTTTTATATAGAAGAGGAGATTTTACAGAAGATTATTCACCCAAATAAGAAGAAAAAAGTAACTAAGTTAAAGCTAGACAAGTTGGTAGAGGAGCAGGATTTGTTTGAGTATCTTACACCTACTACCGATTTGAGTGATGTTGTACTTCACCCAAAGACAAGAGAGGTCTTAAATACACTTATAAAACAGGTAGATAAAGATGTCTTTGCCAAACTAAAAGAGTGGGGCATTAGAGACAGACGCAAAGGGATTGATGCAAAGATTATCTTCTATGGTCACCCAGGAACAGGAAAAACTATGACAGCTATGAGTCTAGCTAAGACACTTAAGCGACCGATTTTAAGTTTTGACTGCTCTAAGATTTTGTCGATGTATGTGGGTGAGAGTGAGAAGAATGTTCGTAAGATTTTTGATGACTTTAAATCACTAAGTAAAAAAGCTAAAGTAGACCCAATTTTACTTCTAAATGAAGCTGACCAGTTTTTAAGTGCAAGAACTCAAGGAGCAGGTAGTTCAGCCGATAAGATGCATAATCAGATGCAAAATATTTTCCTAGAGCAGATAGAGAAGTTTGAGGGAATTTTGATTGCGACAACAAACCTACTTGACAACATTGACAAAGCCTTTTCCAGACGCTTCAACTACAAGATAGAGTTTAAAAAACCAGGGAAGAGAGAGCGTAAACGTCTATGGCACTTTATGTTACCTGAAAAGGCTGACTACGAAGAGGGGTTTGAGGTTGAGCAGTTAGCACGTTATGAGCTAACAGGTGGGCAGATAGATTTGATTGTTAGAAATACAGCCTATAAGGTTGCAGTACGAGAGGAGAGTGTATTTACTATGAAAGATTTTTTAGAGGAGATAGAGAAAGAGCTTGGTGCTAGTTTTGAGGGTACTAAAAGCATGGGATTTAAAGTTTAATGGTTAAAAAGATATGTTTTACTATTCTGTTATTTCTCTCTTCTGCTATCGCAGGAGTGGTTGTTCCTGATGAGTATGAGGTTAGTGACGATAAAGAGGTAAGTTATATTTATGGAGCAGAGTACAAAGAGAGTCTCTCTGATATAAAAGCATACCAAGAAGATATTATTAAAGTTTATGAGAAGGAGTTTGGATTTGCGTTAGATGACAGACTTCGTGTAGGATTAGCAACTTCAAATAACCAAATAGCAAATGGTTTCTCTACACAAATACCTTTTAATATGCAACTCTTTTATGGAGCAGGAGCTTCTTATGTTGACTACTTCTGTTTCTCCTCTTGGCTGAAAACTCTGCTTATTCATGAGACAGCTCACAACTTTCAGTTAAATCCAAAAGAGAATAGCATCTCAAAGGTAGGACATACACTTTTTGGAAATAATCCTGTTGCTTTTTTGGGCTTTTTACCTATCTTTCCTATTCCTAATATAACAGAGAGTCCGTTTATTTTAGAGGGAAATGCAGTTATGAATGAGTCACGCTTTGGCAATGGTGGACGACTCTTTTCAGGGTACGCTTTAGCTGAAGTGGTAGCTTTGGCAAAGGCTGGAGAGATTACACCAGAGCTTATGTATAACTCTACACTAGAGTTTCCATATGGTGAGCATTTCTATCTAGTAGGTGGCTTTTTTCAGCAGTTTTTAGTTAAGCGTTATGGAGTTGAAAGAGTCAATAGTTACTTTAAGCGTTATGCAACTCAGGCTTTTCCTTTTTTTACCAATAGTATCTTTAAAGAGCAGTTTGGTAAGAGTTTTGAAGTGTTGCTAGAGGAGTTTGTAGAGGAGATAAAAGAGAAACACGCTTTAGCAAAAGAGCTTAGAGGAGAGGTAGTAGCAACAAGTAAACTGTTTGTTCCTCTCAATGGAGATAGTAAAGAGATATATACACTTATAGGTGATAGAAAGTCAGAGCCTAAACTTTTAAAAATAGATAGAAAAACTAGAAAAGTTAGCTCTATTTCCGATAGTTTTAGAGAGGGAGAAGTTTTTAAGGTTAATGGTGAGTATTATACTCAAAGTTCAGCAAAAACTTCACCTATTAAGATAGAGATGGGTCTTTTTGATAGTAGTGGATTTTTAAAAGAGGGAACAGGTGGAAAAGCTATTCAAGGCTATACCAAGAGTGGTAAAGAGGTCTATGTAGATGTAAAAAGTTCATTGGAAGCTCCCAAGGTTTATGTAGATGATAAGTTCTATACCACAAGCTACTCCTCTATTCATGTAGACAAAGATGACCTATACTACTTTAAACAAGATGACAAAAAACGAACTCTCTTTAAAAACCAAATAGCACTCTACTCTTTTGATGGTCATTATGGATTTGTTGTTGATGTAGATGAGCAAGGGGGTATCTACTTTATAGGCTCTAGCGAACATGGCTCTACTATTTATAGATTTGCCAATGGAGAGATTAAGCGAGTTAATGAGGCTGACAATATTATTGACTTTAAGCTTTTAGATGACCAAAAAGCATTAGCTGTTACAGTTGGGGCAGAGGGGTATAGTTATCTGATTATCTCTATAGGTGATTTTAAGAGTAGTAGCCTCTATGCTCAAAAGATTGAGGCTGTTGAAAAGGAAAACATTTTAACTAATAAGCCTTTTGGAGATAGAAATCAAACACTATTAAAATCAAAATCTTACAACTCTTTAACAAGATTAGAGTATAGCTATTTGGCTCCTTATTTTTACTATAGTGACCTAAATGGTTTTGAAGTTAATGCCATAGCAATGTTTACTGACCCATTGTGGCAAAATCAACTCTATGTAATTGGTTCGCACAATAAAAAGCGAGAGGTTATCGGAGCAAGTTATGATAACTCTGCTTTTAGATTAAACTTTGGAGCCTCTTACTATAGGGTTTTCAAAAATAGCAACTACAATAACAGTGACTATAGAGATAGTGGTTATGAGCTATATGCAACCTTTCCTTGGTTAGAGCAGGGGTATTGGAGCCTCTTTAGTACTTTAGCTTTTTCTAAACCCTATGATAGTATCTATAGAGAACCCTTAACACTCTCTCTTGATATTTTAAATAAAAAGAGGTATGGTTTTAGCAAATATGCAAACTCTCTTAATGGGCTAAATCTTTTTGTTAGTGACGATAGAGACAATAGCATGTATGGAGCAAAATATAGCTTTAAACACGATTTAGCATGGCAGAGTTATATAGGGCTAAAAGGTGCTTACTTAAAGAGTGATAAGGTTGATTTTCTAAATGAAAAAGGGATAGAGTTAGATGATACTTTTAGTAGTATTCAGTCTGATTTAGGAACTTTAGATATTCCAAGTTTTACTTTTAAAAGCTATGCTAAAGAGGCAAAGATGGCAGAACTCTCTTTAGCTAAGGTTTTTGATGGTTCACTCTACTTCTACTCATTTCCTATCTCTTTGCAAAGAGAGACTCTCTATGTAAAACAGAGGCATTATGAGATAGATTTTAACCGTTTTGTCTCTAAGAGTTATGATGAGACAATTTTAGGGACAGAGTTTGACCTCTTATTCCTTCATAAAATGGGATTCCCTCTTAGTGTAGAGTGGATTTATAACAGAGATGCGTTTGAGCCAAATAAGGTACGTATTTTATTTGGGGGGAGTTTTTAGGATGTAGGGGCGACCTTTGTCTCTGCCCTTATTCTTAATCCCTCCCAATGGTAAAGAGGTTTAATTTAGTTTATACCCCACCCCCCAAACAGAGCTAATATACTCTTTAACTCCATTGGGGTCTATTTTGTTTTTTAGGCGATTAATGGCAACATTAATGGTCTTTCCTTGTGATTCTTCGGAAATCTCATTAACTAAAAACTCTCTTTGGAGTACTTTGTTAGGGTTTTTCATAAATGTATGGAGTAGATTAAACTCCATTTTGGTAAGTTTTATAGGTTTGTTGTCTATAAATAGAGTCTGTGCCTCTACATCTAAAAGTAGGTCGCGATGTTTAAGCTTTGCCTGTTGAGTAACCCCTGAACGTCGTAAGAGAGCATTAACACGGTGGAGTAGCTCTTGCATACGAAAGGGTTTTGTTATGTAGTCATCTGCACCACGAAGATAGCCCTCATCTATAGCTTGGTCACTATCTTTGGCTGTTAGAAAGATAACAGGAACATCGTATCCTTTTTCTCTCATCTCTTTTATAAATTCTGAGCCTTCAACTAAGGGTAGGTTTCTATCAACTATAAGCAAAGATGGACTCTCCTCTTCTAAAAACTGCTCAACTCTTTGTGTTGAGCTAAAGCCAATAGTCTCAAACCCAGCCTTTTGAAGATGATACTCTAGTAGCTCTAAAATATCCTCTTCATCTTCAATAATAACAATCTCAATGGAGGAGTTTTGATGTTTCATAAAAGGAAGTATAGCAGATTAACAACAAAGCAATGCTTTGTTGTTTTAAGTTTTTACGCCCCAATACCTTTAATAATAAAGAAGATAATAGCAGAGAGAACAGCAGCAGCAGGAACAGTAATAATCCAAGCAGCAACAATTTTGTTAACCATACCACGTTTTACATAGGTCTCTTTAACAGCTCTTTTGAGGGCTTTTGTCTTCTTCTTCTCATACTTAATAGTCTCATAGAGCTTTAGTTTACGCTCTGCATCATCTACATTTTCAAGCTCATTTTTAAGTGCTTGTACCTTTTCTCGTTGCTTCTCTAGTGCAATACGCTTCTCATCAGTTCCTTTTCTATCTAACCACTCTCTTAAGAAACCAACACCAAATACACCACCAACAGCAATATGTGTAGATGATACAGGTAACCCAAGTTGAGAGGCAATAACAACAGTAATAGCAGCAGCCATCATAATAGAGAAGGCTCTCATAGGGTCTAGCTCTGTAATCTCTGAACCAACCGTTTTAATGAGTCTTGGACCAAAGAGAGTAAGACCAACAGAGATACCAACACCACCTGTAACCATAACCCATAGAGGAATAGAGGCTTTAGCAGAGATAGTAGCATGAGAGAGTGCATCGTAGATAGCAGCTAGAGGACCGACTGCATTAGCTACATCATTTGCTCCATGAGCAAAACTCAACATTGCAGCAGCAAAGATAAGAGGAATAGTAAAGAGAGTATTAATAGCACTTCTATCATTCTCAAGGTTTCCAATCTTTGAGCTAATTCTAGGCTTAACAAGAACATAAGTTATAATAGCTCCAATAAGACCAAATGAAGTAGCAACACCAATAGTTGGTTT
>JALWNF010000140.1 GCA_026995985.1 Campylobacteraceae bacterium | reverse complement strand
CAAAAGAGATTTATGGTAAGGTCTTATCAATATCAGATGAGCTTATGTGGCGATACTATGAACTTCTAAGTGACAAATCTTTAAGTGAGATAGAACAGTTAAAAACAGATGTTGCAAATGGAGACTTACACCCTAAAAAAGCAAAAGAAAACCTCGCTTTAGAGCTAACTGCTAGATTTTATAATGAAGAGTCTGCTACTATGGCTAAGCGTGAGTTTGATAATGTATTTAAATCAAATCAACTACCTACAGATATACCTGAGTTTGAGATGGAGTCAGATATTTGGATTTGTAAAGCACTTGTAGATGCAAAACTTGAGCCATCTACTTCACAAGCACGACGTGACATCAAGCAGGGTGGTATACGCCTTAACCAAGAGAAAGTGACTGATGAGAAGATGAATCTAAGCTTGGGAGAGTATATTTTACAAGTAGGTAAAAGAAAATTTGCAAAAGTAAAGGTAAAGTAGTGTCATTTAAATCTTTTAAAATTGGGAAATACACCATTGAAAAGCCAATTATACAAGGTGGAATGGGTGTAGGTATCTCTTGGGACCAGTTAGCAGGAAATGTAAGTTTAGAGGGTGGACTAGGAGTCATTTCTGCTGTTGGAACAGGAGTCTACAAAAATAGAGCTTATGCTCAAAAAACAGTAGGTAAAGAGAAGCGTCCACTAGATGCTATTAATTTTTACTCCTATCCTGCTCTAAAAAAAATATTTGAAAATGCAAGAAAAATCTGTGGAGATAAACCTTTAGCTGTAAATATACTCTATGCACAAAATGATTACAATAGAGTAGTAGCAGATGCTTGTAAGGCAGGAGCAGACATAATTATTACAGGTGCAGGTCTTCCATTAACTATGCCAGAAGCTGTAAAAGATTACCCAGATGTTGCATTAGTTCCTATTGTCTCTACAGCAAAAGCTCTAAGAATCTTATGTAGACGTTGGAAAAAGACTCATAACCGTCTTCCTGATGCTGTAATTGTAGAAGGACCACTCTCTGGTGGACACCAAGGTTTTAAGTATGAAGAGTGTTTTTTGCCTGAAAATCAACTAGAAAATATATTACCTCCTGTTGTCCAAGAGGCTAAAAAGTGGGGTTCTATGCCAATTATTGCAGCTGGTGGTATTTGGGACCATGATGATATTCAAAAGATGTTAGAGCTTGGTGCTAGTGCTGTCCAAATGGGTACACGATTTATTGGTACAATAGAGTGTGACACAAGCGATGTAATGAAGCAGATACTTCTTGATGCAAAAGAGGAGGACATAAAACTATTTAAGTCACCTGTTGGTTACCCTGCACGTGGAGTAAAGAGTCAGCTTCATAAGAACATTGAGTTAGGAACAGCTCCAAAGGTTGCTTGTATCTCTAACTGTGTTGCACCGTGTAACCGTGGAGAAGAGGCAAAAGTTGTTGGCTACTGTATTGCAGACCGACTAACTGATGCCTATGATGGCATAGCCGAAACAGGTCTCTTCTTTACAGGTTCTAACGGATATAAACTAAATGAGATTATCACAGTAAAAGAGCTGATGGATAAACTCATGAATGGAGAGTAACATTTTTACTAAGAAGATTTTATATAAATATATCATATTGCTATTTTTAATATTGCTTTTTTCAGATAGAATTTTTGCAGAAAATAGTTTTGTAAAGAGTAGAATTCGTCAAGCAGAGTTGCGTCTCTACTTCTCTTCTAAAATAGAGAGGGTAACCTACTTTGCTATTCCTCAAGAAGATGGAACAACTAAATATGTTTATGATATACATGGAGCAATCTTACCAAAAGGTAAAGGAATCTCTCACCATACCTTTAGAACTGTTGAGTCATTTCGCATTGCACAAAATACTCCTACAAAGGTTCGTGTAGTTATTAAATCTAAAGAGAAAGCTCTTGATAAGCATGAGTTTAAAGGTAGAATGCTTATTATTCCTCTTATTGCAGGACGCTATGTTGTTGGTTTTAGTGACTCAAAACTATCTTCTAGCTCTAAAAAGGAAGAAGGCTCCTCCTCTAAAAAACATCGTTATCGAGTAGTAATAGATGCTGGGCATGGTGGAAAAGATACAGGAGCTGTCTACAATAATAAGATAGAGAAGTTTATTGTATTTTCTATTGCTTCTAAACTCAAAAAGAGGTTAAAGGCAAAAGGTTTTAAGGTCTATATGACTAGAGATGATGACACTTTTGTAAAGTTACCTAAGCGAACAGAGTTTGCAAATAACCAAAAAGCAGATATTTTTGTATCTATTCATGCAAATGCTGCTCCAACTAAAGAAGAGAGAGATATTTTTAAAGGTATAGAGGTATACTACCTCTCTCCTGCAAAAACCCAAAGGGCAAAAGAGGCAGCAGAGAAAGAGAATGCTGTAATGTTTGAGGGAAAAGATTTATATATTAAAGATGAGTATCTATCTTTGCTTAGCCGAGAGAAGATTGTAGAGTCTCATAAGTTGGGTTTAGATGTTCGTAATAAGATATTAAAAAATATACGTTCTAAATTTAATATTGTAAATGGTGGTGTAAAACCTGCAAACTTTTGGGTTCTAGTTGGAGCTCAAATGCCAGCTATCTTGGTAGAGACAGGCTACATAACTCACCCAAAAGAGGGTGAGAATCTTATGAATAACTACTATAAAGAGCTACTTGCTAAAGGGATTGCAGAGGGGATTGAGCGTTATTTAAGTCACAAGTAGGGTGTTTTCTCCCGAAGATACCATCAAAATCATAGTTTAACTATTTACTTTCTTTCGCTATAATTCCACATAATTTTTTATAGGATTTTTTATGCAATTTATAGAGACACGTGGTAATGATGGTATTAAGCCAAGTAAGGTTAATTTTTCAGAGGCTATCTTAAGCCCAAGTGCTAGTTTTGGTGGGATTTATGTTCCTGAGTCACTACCTACTTTTGACATAGAGTTTTTAACCTCTCATCTCAACTCTCACTATAAAGATTTAGCACTAGCCGTACTTCAAAGTTTTGATATAGATATAGATGAAGCTACACTAAAAGAGGCTCTTGCTCGTTATGATGCTTTTGATGACCCCTCCAACCCTGTACCTCTTTCAAAAATAGAAGATGACTGTTTTGTCTCGGAACTCTACCATGGACCAACTCGTGCTTTTAAAGATATGGCACTGCAACCATTTGGGTATATTTTGTCAAAAGAGGCTCAAAAGAGAGGTGAGAACTACCTCATTATGGCTGCAACCTCAGGCGATACAGGTCCAGCAACCCTAGAGACATTTAAAAATCAACCAAATATTAAAGTAGCTTGTCTCTACCCATATGGAGGAACTTCTGATGTTCAACGTCTTCAGATGGTTACAGAAGAGGCAGAGAACTTAAAAGTCATTGGTGTTTATGGAAACTTTGATGATACTCAAAACACACTAAAAGCACTTCTTGCATCAGATAAGTTTAATATAGAATTAGAAAATAGAGGTATTAAACTCTCAGCAGCCAACTCTGTTAACTTTGGGCGAATTATCTTTCAGATTATATATCATATTCATTCATACTTAGAGCTTGTAAGAGCAGGTGAGATTAAAATGGGCGAAAAGGTCTACTTGGTAGTACCATCAGGTAACTTTGGAAATGCTCTTGGTGGTTACTATGCCAAAGAGGCAGGGCTTCCTGTAGAGAAGATTCTTATTGCTTCAAATGTCAATAACATCTTAACCGATTGGATAGAGAAGGGTGAGTATGACCTTACAACTAGAGAGCTTATTAAGACAGAGTCACCTGCAATGGACATCTTAAAGA
>JALWNF010000139.1 GCA_026995985.1 Campylobacteraceae bacterium | reverse complement strand
TGCAGTTTATGTTAAATATTCCTCAGAAAAAAGAGGAGTTAAAATCTTATGTATATGAGCTATATAATCACCAACCACGACTACCTGCATTAAGAGATGAGTTGGGTAAGGCTGGGTTGTTGTAGTTATTTTTTTGCTTGATTTGTGGTTTGTTATCTGACCCTAAGGTTTTAAGGTTCCTCATCTTCATAATCTATTCTACTTTTAAGAGAGTCATAAACATCATTGTTTTCTCTCTTCCCCACAGCAAGGATCACAATAATAATCTTATCTTCTCGAACCTCATAAGCCAATCTAAAATCCGAACTTCTCAATTTTATTTTGTAAAAGTTGAGTTTGTCCCACTCTTTTTTAGACTTTTTAATAAAATGAAGTTTATAGTTCATCTAATGAAACCTCTATAAGTTCACTATTCCAATACTCCTCACACTCATTTATATGCTCTTTAGATACTATTGTAAAACATAAACAGGATTTAGAGTTTTAGCAATAGTCTCATGAACTTTTTTTATCATCAGTTCATCTACTTTTCCTATCATTTTAATAAACCGTTCATTAGCAAAATTTTTAATTTGAAAACAGTCAATAGCAGATGTTTTTGATAGACTATTTAAAGTATTGACTTCAATCTTTAACATCCAAGGATAGTGAGTATAGTTATTTTTCCAATCGGTAATAGGAACAATAGTTTTTAGAGGAAGTCTGCCTATTTCGTTGTGATTTACCACAATAGCAGGTCTAAGCTTGGTAATCTCACTTCCCACTTTTGGAAAAAACTCAACCAACCAAATCTCTCCTTGATTAATACTCATAGAGGTCTCCATTATCATTTCCTAACTCTTTTGAGAGTGCCATATATTCACTGTCTTGAAGTGCCAAAGAGACACCTTTTTTCCATTTTTCTAGCTCTTTTTGTTTTAGATAATTGGCAATGGCTTCATTATAGATAGCAGAGAGTGAAACTTTTAGTTCATCTTTTAGTGCCATAACTTGCTCTTTTAATTCACTAGGAATATTAAATGTTACTTTCTCAAAAGAGTTACTGCTGTATGTATTTACCATATATCTCTCCTTATATATTATATGTATTATAACATGGTAATAGATAGGTGTCAATAGATATAATAGAACTCACACGGAGGTGTAAATTTTACCCCAAAATCTTCGCCAACTTCCGATACTCCTCACACTCATTTATAAGGTCTGCATGTTGCCCACGACAGACAATCTCCCCCTCCTTAAAGACCAAAATAGCATCAGATTTTTCAATAGTGCTAAGTCGGTGGGCTACGGTAATGGTTATCATCTCATATTTTAAGTCATGTAGAGCTTTTTGGATAAGTGCTTCACTCTTGTTGTCAAGTGCAGATGTGGCTTCATCTAAAATAAGAATATCAGGCTCTTTGTAGATAGCTCTTGCAAGGGCAATGCGTTGTCTTTGACCACCTGAGAGGTTGTTTCCATTCTCTGTTAGCATAGTGTGTATGCCATCTTCTAACAGCTCCACAAACTCCAACGCTTGGGCTTTTTTTAGTGCATCAATGACCTTTTGTTCATCAAACTCTTGAGCGTAAGCGACATTTTGAGCAATGGTATCGTTAAAGATGTAGATACGTTGAGTCACATAGGCTATGCGTTTGTGTAGAGACTCTAGGGTTAAATCTTTTATATTATATTTATCATTTAGTACAATCTCCCCTTCATTAGGGTCATAGAAACGAACTAAAAGGTTTACTAAAGAGCTTTTACCAGCTCCAGAGTCACCCACAAGGGCTATACTCTCACCTCTATCAACTCCTAAAGAGACATCTTTAAGTATACTCTTGTCACCATATTTTAGTGAGATATGTAGTACAGAGAGGTGTTTGATTTTTTCATTTAGCTCTATGCTTCCTGATTGTATAGTTGGTTGGTTGTTAAGAAGTTCAAACATACGCTCATTTGCAACAACTGCATCTTGTGCTTTGTTGTAGAGTGATGAGATTCTTTTGATGGGTGTATAGAGCATAAAAAGTGCTGTAGCAAAAGCAAAGAAAGCTCCAACACTCATTCGCTCCTCTATAACCTCTGTTCCTCCTATATAGATAACTAACCCAATAGCAACAGAGCCTAGTATCTCCATAACAGGAGAGGTTAAGGCATTTACTTTAACCTGTTTTAACAGATAGGTAAAGACACTATAGTTCTCTTTTTCAAACTTTTTTGCCTCCAACTCTTGGCTAGAGTTGGACTTGATGACCTCAATATTTGAAAATATCTCTCCTAAACGGGCTGTCATGTCCGAAGTACTCTCTTGTGAGAGCTTTGAGTACTTTTTCATCTTTTTTGCCAAACGTGAAAGAGGGTAGAGAGCCAAAGGCATAATAATCAAAAAGTAAAAAGCAAGTTTTGGACTCTCGTAAATTACATATCCTGTTAGTGCCACAATGGTTAATGACTCACGAATAAGGTTAGGAATCATTGTGGTTACAACACTCTGAATACGTGCAATATCATTAGTAACACGAGAGAGTATCTCTCCTGTGTGCATAGTCTGAAAAAACTGCATATCTTGGTAGCTAAGGTGTTTGACCAACTTGTTACGAAGTTTTCGTACAACATCTAGCCCTATAAAAGACATATAGTAGGTCTGAATATACTGTCCTACCCCTTTAAGTGCAAAGACTCCTACAAGCAAAAATGGCATAAGGGCTAACATATTTTCATCTTTGTTAATAAAGACATCATCAAGTACGGGTTTAATAAGTTGTGCTGTTCCTGCTGTTCCAACTGCAACAGCTATCATTCCTATAATTGCAAAGAGAAATTGCCATTTATAATCTATGAGATAGGGTAGGTAGTGTCTAAAGAGATTTTTCATCTATATCTTTTCCCATACAGTACCATTGGCTGTATCCATAATGGCAATACCCATAGAGGTGAGTTGATTTCTAATCTCATCTGCTTTTGCATAATCTTTCTCTTTTTTAGCACTATCTCTTGCCTCTATTAGAGCTTCTATTTTGGCTTTTGTCTCTTGGTCTATGCCGATTTGAAAGTAGCTAAATGGCTCTTTACCCCCAATACCTAGAAGCTTGTCAATAAACTCTATGTTAGCTAAAGTCTCTCTTTTTAGCCCTTTATCTTTTGGGTTTTCGTCGAGTCTATCGTTTGTTTCGCTTATCATCTGCTCAACTCTAGCTAGTGCTACAGAGATGTTCAAATCATCACTCATAGCCTTTAATACATCTTTTTGAAAGGCAATATTCGGTTTAGATGCTTTAGTTAGAGTAACTCTCTTTTTGAGTCTGTAGAGTCTATCTAAACGCTTTTTAGATTGGAGTAAATCCTCCTCATTAAAGTTAAAGTCATTTCGGTAGTGAACAGAGATGAGGTAGTTTCGTAAAATCTCACCATCATAGACTTTTAGAGCATCTTTTACAAAAAAGGAGTTACCTAAAGATTTACTCATCTTCTCTCCGTCAATGTTTACAAACCCATTGTGCATCCAATACTTAGCAAGTTCATGTCCTGTGGCACATCTGCTTTGAGAGGCTTCGTTCTCATGGTGAGGAAAGAGTAGGTCTGCACCCCCTCCATGAATATCTATACTATACTCACTATTGCCCTCAAAGTGCTTCTCTATCATAGCCGAACACTCAATGTGCCAACCTGGGCGACCCTTTGAAAATGGCATCTCAAAGCAGATGTCATCTTCTAAAGAACAGGCTTTCCAGAGTGCAAAATCTTTTGGATTACGTTTCTCAGGATTATGTTCTACACGGCTTTGGTTCTCTTCATCATCGGTTA
>JALWNF010000138.1 GCA_026995985.1 Campylobacteraceae bacterium | reverse complement strand
AGAAGCCTACCATGCAGGGCTACCAACAGATATTAAAAATAGAGTCTATGCCGATTTTGTAGCAGATGAAGTGGAGATTGTAGTAGCTACCATAGCCTTTGGTATGGGAATAGACAAGAGCAATATTCGCTTTGTTGTACACATGAACCTACCTAAAACTTTAGAGAACTACTATCAAGAGATAGGACGAGCAGGAAGAGATGGCTTAGATGCGACCACTCTACTTCTCTTCTCCAATGTTGATATTGTGCAACAAAAATCATTTATTGAAGCTCTGCCTGACTCACCCTATAAGCAGAGTGCCTTTGAGAAGATTAATACCATATCACGTTTTGCAAACTCTGAATCGTGTCGACATCAGCAGATTGCAACCTACTTTCAAGACCACATTGAGCCTTGTGGTAATAGATGTGACAACTGCCTGAACCCTGACCAAAGCTCCGTCGACATTACCAAAGAGGCACAGAAACTTCTCTCTGCTATCTATAGAACCAAACAGGCTTTTGGAATACACTATGTAGTTGATGTTCTAAGAGGCAGTACAGAGCAACGTATTTTAAAAAATAGACATGACCAACTCTCTGTCTATGGAATTGGGAAAGAGTACACTAAAGCACAATGGTTAAGTATTGTAGATAAACTTTTAGAGTTAGGGGCAGTAGGTATTGGAGAGTATAAGGTCTACCACTTAACCGAACGTGGAGTGGCTATCTTAAAAGGGCAAGAGAGTGTTACCATTAGAGAGGAGCGTTTAGTAATTAAAAAAGCCAAAAAGAGAAAAGTTGACTACTTTGATGAGTATGAAGTAGAAATTTTTAATAAGTTTAGAGCTTTACGTAAAGAGATTGCCACTGAAAATAAAGTTCCTCCATATGTTGTATTTTCAGATAAAACACTTAAAGAGCTTTCAAATATTATGCCTACAACAAAAGCAGAGATGTTAGAGGTGCATGGTATTGGTGAAGTTAAGTTTCAACGCTATGGTCAAGCCTTTTTAGAGCTTATTAAGGAGATACAAAATGCATAAACTCTGTGGAATTGATGAGGCAGGACGAGGACCTTTAGCAGGTGACTTAGTTGTAGCAGGAGTTGTCTTAAGAAGAGAGATTAAAGGGCTTATGGACTCAAAAAAACTCTCTGAAAAAAAACGAGAAGAGCTTTATGAGACTATCATAGAGAACTCTCTATATCATATAGTCTCATTTTCACCAAAAGAGATTGATAGCAATGGATTAAGTACCTGTTTAGCAAAAGGGCTAGAGTCAATTCAAGAGAATCTAAAGGCTCAAATATATCTTTTTGATGGAAATCAAACCTTTGGAGTTTTGGGTATCTCAACTATGGTTAAAGCCGATAGAAAAGTTCCAGAGGTATCAGCAGCGAGTATCTTAGCTAAAGTAACACACGATAGAGCAATTATAGAAGCAGGTAAAAAGTTTCCTCTTTATGGATTTGAGAAGCATAAAGGGTATGGAACAAAAGCTCATATAGAAGCAATAAAAGAGCATGGTTACTGTGAGATTCACCGACGCTCTTTTAAGATTAAAACTCTTAGTTAAGCTCTTCTCTAGTAATAAACAGTGTTAATATAAACATTAAAAATAGACTTAACAATGACATAGATGGAGTAGAGTCATAATCTTTACAACATATATCTGTTACAGATGTTCCATTTACATCTGTATCTTTTGCATAGACAGGAATAGTTACTGTTGCAGGATTTGGGTCTACTTCACCATCAATATTAACAGATGCATACTGAAATGTTGCATCTCCAACAAAATCTGGATTTGGGTCAAAGAGTAATCCATTTGCCTCATCTGCACTCAAAATCTGACCAACCTCAACTCTAGTCTCTCCATCGGCAAGGTAGAGTATACCTTCATTGGGGTCTGGTAGAGAGACTATTTTAAAACACTCTATATCTCTTCCTACATTATAATAACCAGATAGATTTAAAATATCAACAGGTCCTAAACTATTTAGTACAGCTGGGTTCTCTATATCATCTGTTGAGAACTCTATATTAACTGTAGAATCTGCCTCTAAAGATACTAAAGAGAGTAGTGAACATACTATTACTATTTTAAAAAAGAGTTTCATTCTTCTTCCTTTTTGTTTAAAAATATTATTTTTTATTATATTATATTTAAACTTTGATTTTTCACATATTTATAATTAATGTAACCATTTTGTAATCAATTTATTTTATACTTACTCAAATCATTCAAACCAAAGGAGTCTTCAAATGAAGAGAATTTTACTATCAACAGTTGCCATTGTAACTTTAAGCTCAGCAGGAGGTCTTGTAGACGATACAATAACTACTACTTACGTTAATACAGACAATACTAATGCTGAGATTGAAGCACTAAAATCACAAATGGCTACTATGTCAGCTAAACTTGATGAGCTTGAAAAGAAAAAATCTACTCCTCAAAAAGTGACACAAGAGCCTAAACATAAGGGTACAGTAGTTAAATCTCATGTTCCTATATTAAAATTTTCAGGTACTCACTATCTTGGTTTTGTTAGCCAAAAAACAACCAATGGTGACAGAGAAAATGACTTTGAGACACGAAGAAACTACCTTCAAGCTAAAGCCTATTTTGAGGAGAATCCAAAAGATTATGTAAGAATTACACTCGATACTCATAATGAGAAAGATGGTTCATCAAATGTATGGTTAAAATATGCCTATCTATACTTAGACAATGTTCTTCCAAATACAGGTGTAGAGATTGGTCAAGCACACCGTCCTTGGATTGACTATGAAGAGCATAATGGTTGGTACTACCGTTCAATCTCTAAAACACTAGTAGAGGCTAAAGCTGGAGCAGACATTACTAACTCTGCCGATAGAGGTGTAGACTTTAAAACAAAAACTCCTTACTTCTCTAGTGAATTGGGTCTTTTTAATGGTGAGGGGTATCACAATAAAGAAGATGGAGAGGGACTAAGTAAAGAGTGGAGACTTACAGGTCACCTACTTGGAACAGGAAAAGAGCATACTAAAAAGTCATTAACCTATGCAAATATCTCTTTCTTTGGGCAACAAAATAGTAAAAGTAATAAACATGGAAATCAAGATTTAAACTGGATGGGTCTTCACGCTGTCTATAATCAACCAGAGTTCCTAGCATCTGCTCAATATATTAAAGTAAGTGATGGTATTGCCTCTAAAAAAGGTAAAGGGTACTCCATAAATGGTGAGTATAGAGTTACTCCAAAATGGAATCTACTTGGACGATACGACTACTTTGATATGGACGACAATAGTGGAGAGAAAAAAAGAGCTATTGCTGGTGTAACTTATAAGTACAATAAAAATGTTGAGTTTATTGCTAACTATCTTGGAGAGGGTGGTAGTAAACTTGGAACTAGAAATGATAAAATTATGCTAACAGCTGATATTGAGTGGTAGGTTAAAATCTACCCCCCCTACTCCCTTAAAATCCTCTATTTAGCAACTTAAGTTGCACTCTTTTAAAAAAATAGTGTGTTATAGTTACAAAAAAAGAGGGTTGAGTATGTTTACAAAAGAGCAAAAAGATATAATTTTACAAATAGCAAAAGAGGCTATTAAAGATGCTGTTTTAAATAGAGATACAATTCCAAAAAATGAGTTACTACAAAAGTACCCATGGCTCAAAGATGAGAGAGCTGTTTTTGTAACTATAAATGAGTTTAATAACCTAAGAGGTTGTATTGGCTCTATTGTTGCTCATCGAAGTCTAATTGATGATATTATACACAATGCAAAATCTGCTGCACTCAATGACCCACGTTTTAAACCTGTAAATAAAA
>JALWNF010000137.1 GCA_026995985.1 Campylobacteraceae bacterium | reverse complement strand
CAAAAATCAAACAGTTTCAAGAGAAAAAAATCTCTTGAAATCGTTCTTTCAAATTTTATTGTTACAGGGTCATTCTTTTTTATGTTTTTTCGCTCCGTTTAAGTTATTCTTTATAGGATTGCTTTTCTAGCAGTCAAGTAAAAACTCAACTGCCATATATTTAACTAACAACTGAACCCACTTCAATATCTTTTTCAGGTGCAACTAGTACCATTTTATTTTTATGCTGAGCCATTAAAAGCATACCTTGGCTCTCTAACCCCATAATTGGCTTAGGTTCAAGATTTGTAACTATAAGAACCAAACGATTAACAATATCTTCTACAGAATAACTCTTTTTAATTCCAGCAATAATCTGTCTAGGATTTTCCTCTCCAATATCAACTTTAAGTTGTAACATCTTATTACTTTTTTCTATCTCTTTAGCCTCTAAAACTCTACCTACCTTAATAATACTTTTTGTAAACTCTTTATGTGTTACAATATCTTCTACTTTTTTAGCTGTCTCAATCTTTACAACTTCCAATAAAGGCTTATCTATTTTAGGAAACAGTGTATCAATTTTACTAAGCTTAACCCTCTCTAAAAGCTCATCATTTTGAATATATTTTTCATAAGTCTCTGATGATATAGAAAAACCTAATAACTGAGCAATCTTCTCTGTTGTTTTTGGCATGACAGGGTGAAGCAAAATAGAAACTTTTGATAAAATTGTTGCAACTAAAGCTATTGAAGCCATTATCTTTTCATTGCTCTTTTCCTTATTGTCAATAATATCTCTTTGAATTATTCCATCTGCAATTGCTAATGGCTTCCATAGCTGTTCTAACACTTTATGAAAGGTTAAATTCTCATAATACTCCTCAGCACTCAAAAGCAGTTGATTTACCTCTTTTAGTTCATTCTCATAATACTTTTTAGCATCTATCGTATCAACCAAATAGTCTGTATATTTTCTACTTAATCCAATCATCCGATTAACCAAATTTCCTAATCCACTAGCTAACTCGCCATTAATTCTAGCAATTAAAGCATCTTGTGAAAAATCTCCATCTCCTCCAAATGGTACCTCTCTAAGCATAAAATATCTAAAGTTTTCTAAACCATACGCATCTGCAACCTCTACAGGGTCAACAACATTTCCTTTAGATTTGCTCATCTTTTCACCATTTCTAGTCCACCAACCATGTGTAGCTATATGTTTAGGAAGAGGTAATCCTGCACTCATAAGAAATGCGGGCCAATAGATAGCATGAAAACGCAAAATATCTTTTCCTATCACATGAATAGTATTTTGGTCTCTCCAGAAATGCATGTTGTCATCAAAATCATTATTAAACCCTAAAGCAGTAACATAGTTGAAAAGTGCATCAAGCCATACATACATTACATGTTTTGGGTCATTCATATACTCAGGAATTTTTACACCCCAATCAAAAGAGCTTCGACTAATAGACAAATCAATCAATCCCTCTTTTACAAAGCTAATTACTTCCTTTGCTCTTGATTTAGGAATAATCCAATCTGGATTCTCCTCATAAAACTTCAAGAGTCTATCTTCATATTTTGAAAGTCTAAAAAAGTAGCTCTCCTCTTTTTTCAACTCTACAGGTTTACTACAATCAGGACAAAATTCATTATCAATCAATGCTTTTTCCATATGTTGAGTTTCACAACTAACACAATAATATCCTACATACTCACCTTTATATATATCTCCATTTTTTTCTAAGAGTTCAAATGCTTTTTGTACCCCTTTTTTATGTTCATTATCTGTTGTACGAATAAATTTGTCATAACTAATATCAAATTTTTTCCATACCTTTTTAAAGGTAGCACTTACTTCATCACAAAACTCTTTTGGTCTCTTATTTTTTAATTCTGCCGAAATAGCTACTTTCTCTCCATGCTCATCGGTTCCTGTTAAGAAGAATGTTTCATGCCCTTTTAATCTTGAATATCTCGCCAAAGTATCTGCAATAACAGTAGAGTAAGCATGTCCCAAATGAGCCTCTCCATTTACATAATAGATTGGTGTACTAACATATCGTGTCTCTTTTTTCATCTTATTCTCCTTTTAATGAGTTAAATAGCTCTAATGCATCTAATTTTTCCCAAGGATAGTCGGCATGACCAACTTGTCCTCTAGCTGCTACATCTGCATACAAAAAGTTGTCTTTTGAAGGCAAGTCCAACTTAAATTTATTAGTAATCCATTTTGGAGTCAACGAAAAGTTATTTAAAATAAAAGTAGATAAAACATCATCATTCAAACCATCTATCAAAAGTGTTCCTTCTGTATTAACAGCAACAGAGGTAGGTTTTGCTACACCAATAGCATAAGAGAGTTGCACTGTTGCTTTTTTAGACAATCCTGCAGCAACAATATGTTTTGCCAACCAACGTGCAGCATACAATCCACTTCTATCTACTTTTGTATAATCTTTTGAAGATTGAGCTCCACCTCCAATAGGTGCATAACCTCCAAAAGAGTCAACAATTAGTTTTCTTCCTGTTAAACCAGCGTCATGTAAAGCAGAGTGATTTACATATTTCCCAGTAGGGTTAATATGAACAATACAATCTTCCTTATTATAAAGATTTTTTGGTAATCCTGCATCATCAATAAGAGATTGAATTAAGGCTCTTACCTCTGTAATATTCATAGTCTCAACAGAAGGAGCAGAAACAACTATAGTATGAATTTTTTTAGGTCTACAATCTTCAAATCCCTTTTTATCTCCATAGTCCACAGTTACTTGTGTTTTAATATCTACTCCAAGTTTATCAGGATTTTCCAAAGCATAAGCATAAACTTTTTCCATCAATACTCGTGCAAAACTAATAGCTGCAGGCATATAGTTATCTGTTTCAATATTTGCATACCCAAACATAATTCCTTGGTCTCCTGCCCCTATCTCTCCTGAGTTTTGGTCAACACCTTGACTAATATCTGGGGACTGTTCATTAAGTAATATCTGAACATTAATATCATCTGGATGAATACACTGCTCTTTAGAAAAACTATCTCCTCCTCTATATCCAATAGAGATTAAAGTATTACGTACTAGCTCCGTATACTCTTCATCTGATATTTTACAATTGGTTTTTATCTCTCCACCAATAATAATATTTTTACCTGCAACAAAAACTTCACTTGCAACCCTAGAATTTTTATCAGACATAATAGCTTTGTCTACAATGCTATCGGCTATAACATCTGCACATTTATCTGGGTGTCCTGGACTAACTACTTCACTTGTAAATAAGTACATCTTTCTATCCTCTATTTTTAAGATACTACTATTCTCTCAAAAAGTATGGACAGAAATAGTCCTATAAATAAAAAAATAGGAATTTATTGATTAATTTTATAAAAATAGAAAGTAATGTTAAAAAGTAGTAAATGCAGTCGGGTCATCTAGTACTTATGGTTATTTTGGTTAGTAGTTTGAATGCGTTTCAATCCCCTATCATGAGTAGCGTTAAGCAAACAACAACTGCTTGTTGTTTGTAGCTACGGAACCGTAGGTGTTGTGCAAAGCACCACCGAAGGCTTACAGTCGGGTCATCCCACAAACTGAAGGAAGTCTATTGTATGAAGCAATGTTTCAATCCCCTATCGTATTTCTACAGTCGGGTCATGAAAGCCCCAACAACAAAATTGGTTGGAGTTAATCTAAAAGTTTCAATCCCCTATCGTATTTCTACAGTCGGGTCATAACCAGAAGAACCCACAGTTACTCCCGTACCACCAAGTATAATGTTTCAATCCCCTATCGTATTTCTACAGTCGGGTCATATGATTTACGAAGAGTTGCTAAAGATATATTTGATGCTAAGTTTCAATCCCCTATCGTATTTCTACAGTCGGGTCAT
>JALWNF010000136.1 GCA_026995985.1 Campylobacteraceae bacterium | reverse complement strand
CAATACTAGCTCCTCTTGTTGCTCCTGAAAATCTTCCATCGGTAATAAGTGCTACCTTGTCACCAAGACCCATACCCATAATAAGACTTGTAGGACTTAGCATCTCTTGCATTCCAGGTCCACCACGAGGTCCTTCATAGCGAATAACTACTACATCACCAGCTTTTACTTTTCCTGCTAAGATACCATCTATTGCCTCATCTTGTGAGTTAAAGCAGATAGCAGTTCCTGTAAAGACACGTTCACCTGTAATTCCTGCTGTTTTAATAACAGCTCCTTGTTCAGCTAAGTTACCATAGAGAATAGCTAGTCCACCAACCTCTGAGTAAGGATTGTCAATAGTGTGAATAATATCTGTATCTACAATAGTTGCATTGGCAATTCTCTCTTTTAACATCTCACCTGTAATTGTAAGATTATCTAGTAAAATATCATCACCACGCTTATTCATCTCGTGCATTACAGCACTAACCCCACCAGCTTTGTCTATATCTTGCATGTGTACAGTAGTTAGACTAGGGGAAATCTTAGCAATATGTGAAACACGTTTAGAGATACTATTAATATCACTTAAGTTAAACTCAACATCTGCCTCTTTAGCAATAGCTAACATATGAAGAACAGTATTTGAGCTTCCACCCATTGCCATATCTACAGCAAAGGCATTTCTAACAGCATTCTCATTTAAAATATTTCTTATGTTAAATTTAGAAGATTGCTCCTTGTCCATAAGTGCAATTTCACATATACGACGTGCAGCTTTTCGGTAAAGCTCTTCACGCTCTTTTGTAAGTGCTAAAATAGTTCCATTTCCTGCTAGTGCAATTCCCATTGCCTCCATAAGTGTATTCATAGAGTTTGCAGTAAACATTCCAGAACAGCTACCACCACTAGGACAAGCATTGCACTCAATCTCTGTTAGTTCAGCCTCTGTTATCTCTCCTGCTTCAAACTTTCCAACAGCCTCAAATGCAGTAGCAAGGTCAATAGGCTCACCATCTTTATTATAACCCTTTGCCATTGGACCACCAGAGACAAAAACAGTAGGAACATTAACACGTAATGCACCCATAATCATACCAGGGACAATCTTGTCACAGTTTGGAATAGCTATCATTGCATCAAGCTTATGAGCGTTCATCATAGTCTCAATAGAGTTTGCAATAATCTCACGACTTGGAAGTGAAAAGAGCATTCCATCATGCCCCATAGCAATTCCATCATCTACACCAATAGTATTAAACTCAAATGGTACACACCCAGCTTTTCTAATCTCATCTTTTATAATATCTGCTACTTTATCTAAAAAGAAGTGTCCAGGGATAATCTCTATAAAAGAGTTAGCTACGCCAATAAATGGTTTATTAAAATCTTCATCTTGCAAACCTGTTGCTCTTAATAAAGAGCGATGAGGGGCTCTGTTGTATCCTTTTTTTACTATATCACTACGCATTTTTTGTTCCTATTTAAAAAATTTGAAAAATTATATCTAAAAACCTTTACAACTAAAAAAATATTAGCTATAATCGCACTCCAATTTAAAGGCAATTATCTCAAGAGTAAATTTGCGAGAATAGCTCAGGGGTAGAGCATAACCTTGCCAAGGTTAGGGTCGGGGGTTCGAATCCCCTTTCTCGCTCCATAGCTTTAGATTGTGAACTATAAAATTTTAATTTTTCTGTTTTGGTGTCTAAATTTGCCCGGGTGGTGGAATTGGTAGACACAGGGGACTTAAAATCCCCCGGTCATTGCGACCGTGCCGGTTCAAGTCCGGCCTCGGGCACCACGAACAATGAAGGTTTCATCTCTTGTTCAGATATGGAGCCATCGCCAAGTTGGTAAGGCCGTAGATTGCAAATCTACTATTCACCAGTTCGAGTCTGGTTGGCTCCTCCAAAACATATAAAATTTTTTATAGATTTAATTTTATTTTTATCTTTTTTTAGATAAAATTCTTTTCCAATGTCGGGAGATGTCAGAGTGGTCGAATGTGCCGGTCTTGAAAACCGGTGAGGGTAACACCTCCGGGAGTTCGAATCTCCCTCTCCCGGCCATTTTTTAATCTGAATCTATCTCTATTCACAATATAAGTAATTATAAATTTTTTATAGTAAAATAAACTCCCTAATTAATTTTATTTTTTAAATTCCACAATTTCCTGAACTACAACCTCCACCTATATTTACATTAAATGTATTAACATAGTCACAATTTTTGCACTCAAAAGTTAAGAGCTTTGGTCCACCACACCCTGTATCTCTTTGGTCAATAAGCTCCATACTATCTTTGTGACACTTTGGGCAGATGCCTTGTTGTATAGCTTGTAGGTTAGCTTTTTTCTCTTTCATAAAGTATATGTAGCTTACCACAGAGCCAATAATAATAATTAGTAGAAAAAAGAGAAGGTAAAAGTCCATTGATAAACTCCTTAATTATTTAAGGAGTTTATTGTATCAAAAAATATTGTTAGAAAGAAAGATATGAACTAAAGTTATATTATTACAAAGGAGGGAGGGGATTAGCTCATACAAATGAATACTTATAAAAGGAGTTAAATAAGTTCCATATCTTTCATAAATGTATTTTATAAAAAATAGATAAACAGATGAATAATAAAAGGTCAACGAATAGTTAACAATAAGTATCTTATCTTATTACATTTGGTGTTTATAGCGTAGTTAAGAGACTATACTCTACTATCTATTGTAATGACTGTATGAACATTACCTCTTGGGTTAAAATCAGCTACTAGCTTTATCCACTTTGGTTTTAAGTTCTTTTTTAATGTATCAAAAATCTCATTGGCAGAGTCTTCATGAGAGATATATCGGTTCATAAATGAGTTTATGTAGAGCTTTAGAGCTTTTAGCTCTATGACTTTTTTATCTGGGCAGTAGCTTAGTTTAAGGGTTGCAAAGTCTGGGTAACCACTTCTTGGGCATTTGCACATAAACTCTGGTAGCTCTATATCTATAGTGTAATCTTTTTGATGGTTGTTGTCCCAGTAGTGCTCTTTTGCATTTATGTCAAACTCTACTATCTCTTTTTCACCGTATTTCATTTTAGTTCCTAATTGTTTATTTGTCATTTTTTTTCTTTGTTTCACCACAAAGAAATAAAAGTAACCAAAAAAAAGAAAAGGTTAAATGCTGTTAATGTTAATTAACTCTTTTTTTAGATTATTTACATGAATTTAATGGGGTTACCTTATTTTAAATCGTCTATAGGTGGTAGGGGTAAACCTACCATTTTATACATCTAAATGTTTTACATCTTTAGCATGAGTCTCTATATATGCTCGTCTTGGTTCTACCTCGTCACCCATAAAGAGTACAAATGTATCTGATGCTGCCTCATCATCGTCAATAACCACTTTAAGTAGTCTTCTCTCTTCAGGATTCATAGTGGTCTCCCAAAGCTGTTCAGGGTTCATCTCACCTAGACCTTTGTAGCGTTGAATATATGCACCTTTTTTAGCACTTGCCTCAACCATAGAGAGGAGTTCTAGTAGGTCTTTATCTTTAAACTCATCTGTAATTCTCTCTTGAATCTTTTGATTCATGTAAATTGCTTCATTGTAGTATGGAGAGGTAAATAGATTATCATCAATAATTAGCTCTTCAAGCCCATCATTTGTCTGAACAAAGTAGTGAATAACCTCTTCATTAACAGTACTATTTAAGATATTGTATCCAAGCTTAGCAATATACTCTTCTAAGTTAGTTGCTAGAGTCTTATTGTCTGTAGATATAATATCAGGGTTTTCAATCATATAACGAATTACTTCAGGAAGTGCAAAACGCTTCTCTATCTCACTAAGAGTCATTTTGTAGTAAGCTACCAATTTAAAGAGTTCAGTAAGGTCACTTTTACCCATACTCTCAGACTCTAA
>JALWNF010000135.1 GCA_026995985.1 Campylobacteraceae bacterium | reverse complement strand
AACTACAACAACCCAGCCTTACCCAACTCATCTCTTAATGCAGGTAGTCGTGGTTGGTGATTATATAGCTCATATACATAAGATTTTAACTCCTCTTTTTTCTGAGGAATATTTAACATAAACTGCAACAACTCACTCGCTTCAGCGTAAGAGTATCTTCCTCTACTCTTAACTAGTTTATTGCATTTAGCTTTTACAATCTCAAATACTTTATCGGGATAGACAGATAGAATAGGCTTTATAAACTCTTTTAACCTATAGCTATCTCTATTTTTTTCAACAAATTTTAAAATCTTCTTATACTGCTTCTCAATCTCTAAAAGTTTAATATAAAAAAGCTCATCGTATCTATAGTCAAAATCTTCAATAAACTTCAATCTCTCATCTTCATCAAAATACTCTCTTAATAATTTATAGTGTTCAAATGAGTGTTTAGCCTCTATATAAATCTGTAAAGCTATAATATATAACTCCTCATATCTCTCTTTATCTATATTTTCTATAACAAAAAGAGCATAGTCAGCATTATCCTCTTTCTCAAAAAGCACTTTAGAGACTCTTGCTAACTCATCTTGCATTCCTAGCTCTTTATATCTCTTTTGTAACTTTAAAGCTACCTCTTTATTATAGATAAAAAACTTATTTGCAACCTCTATATATAGTTCTCTATCTTCTAATATATCAGCACAATGAAGTATAATATTAGAATTATCAGTATAGTCATCTACTTTATAATATTCTATTTTTTTCAATAGATATTTAGCATTTTCAATATTATCTATAATCGACTCAAAAAAGTAATTGAAATTAGATATATTGTAGAAGTATTCAGATTTATCATTTTTATCTAAATATATCTTATATCGCTCAAAAAATATATCTATCAATAGATTCACCACTTCAATAGAGAGAACTTTTTGCTCCATTTTGGAATTAAATGAAGCTATTGAAGATAAAACAAACTCCTCAATATAATGCTCTATATCTTCACCAAAAACATAATAGTTATCTTCAATATCAGGAGCTTCAACAACGCTTAACTCATAAATAGCCAATATTGTTCTAAATGCATCAAGATAGTTTCCTTTGTCAACAAACTTTAAAGCTCTATCTACATAAGGGTCAAATATAGCCTCTAAAATTTCATCTCCTATATCATCATTATCATAGTAGTTATAGTAACCACAACTACTCTCAAAATCTTCATCATCAATTAAAGAGATTTTTTCCCAAATCTCATCTCGCAACTCATCAATCTTGACTGCTGTTATGGCATCTAAGCTACTACTTTTATTGGTAGCAAACTCTATAAACTGTTGTCGTAAATCACTATCTTTTAGTAGTAGTTGCTCTAAAAAATCTAGTTTTTTACTTTTCTCTATCTCGTTATATATATTTTTAAAATCTTTTTCCATTTTATCTATTCTCTATTAACATTATTTAACAATAGCATTTTAAGTAGATAAACTTAAATTGAGTTTTATGACTACAAATATAACACCCCCCTACGCCAAAACAGTCCGTCTATTACACCTCTCCAACTCAGCTTTTAGACGCTCTATCTCCTTTTTTAAAAGCTCATTCTCCTCTTTAAGAGTTAACTTTTGAGATGATGTCTCTATGATATTTTCACTCACCCTCTTCTCTTGCTCCTCCTCTACAAGTACATACTTAACCTCTTTTCCATCTATCTGCTCAGTTACACTTTTCACATCGCCATTGTTGACCATCTTCATAACATTAAAGTAACTTAGTTTATGCAATCTTGCATACTCTCTTAATGTTAGTTTTTTCATCTTAATTACTCTCCTAATATATAATTATGTTATTATTTCATTTTAACACATAATAGAGGATAAAACTTGAAAAAAATACTCTTAATACTTCTTTTTACAGGTATCACCTTTGCTAAAGTCAACGTGGTAGTCAGTATAGTACCCCAAAAGGTTTTTGTCAATAAAATTGGTGGAGATAAGGTTGATGTTACTGTTATGGTAGAGAATGGAGCTTCTCCTCACACCTATACACCAAAACCATCTCAAATGAAAAGACTAAGTAAAGCAAAGCTCTACCTCGCTATTGGTGTTGAGTTTGAAAAGGTATGGCTTAGTAAATTTATAAACCAAAACAGAGATATGCTTGTGGTTGATACCTCTAAAGATATAAATAAAACAACTATGCACCATCATAAACAAGAAGAGCTAGACCCTCATGTGTGGGTTGACCCTATCAATGTTAAAATAATTGCCCAAAATATCTATAAAGCTTTGGTCAAAGTAGACAAAGCCAATAAAAACTACTACAAAGAGAACCTAGAGAAATTTCTAAAAGAGATAGATGAGCTTGACCAAAATATAAAAAATATTTTAAAAGATACCCCAAAAGGTACAACTTTTATGGTCTTTCACCCTGCTTGGGGATACTTTGCTAAACGTTATGGGTTAGAACAGTTAGCTGTTGAAGTAGAGGGTAAATCTCCTAAGATGAAAGCTTTGGTAAAGATTATTGAAAAAGCAAAAAAAGAGAAGGTTCAAGCCATATTTACACAACCAGAGTTTTCAGATAAAGCCTCAAAGATTATCTCAAAACAGCTAAACATTAGCGTCATAAAAGCCTCAACTCTAGCTGAAAATTGGGCTGAAAATCTGCAAAACTTAGCCAAAGCCATTGCCCATAAAGAGCCTTAAGATGTGCATTATAGAGATAAAAAATCTTAGCTTCTCTTACCAGAAACAGAAGGTCTTAGATAATATTAACCTCTGTGTTGAAGAGGGAGATTTTTTAGCTATTATTGGACCAAATGGTGGGGGTAAATCTACTCTACTTAAACTTATATTGGGTATTAACTCGGCTAAAGAGGGAAGCATTAAAATTTTTGGAGAAAAACCACACAAAAACCTACAAAAGATTGGTTATGTTCCTCAAAATACAAATGTAAATACCAACTTTCCTATTAAGGTTATAGAGGTGGTGCTTATGGGTCACATAGGTACAAAACGCCCTCTTTTTGGTTATGCAGAGGAGGAGAAGCGTTGTGCTTTGGGAGCTTTAGCTCAAGTTGGTATGGAGAAGTTTGCAAATGAGAAGATTGGTTCGCTATCTGGAGGGCAACGCCAACGAGTTATGATTGCTCGTGCTTTGTGTGCTCACCCTAAAGTATTGATTTTAGATGAGCCTACAGCAAGTATAGATGTAGAGGGTCAAAAGCAGATTTATGAGCTACTTAAAGAGTTAAATAGCTACATAACTATTATTGTGGTTAGCCATGACCTCTCTTTTATTATGCAGTATGCCTCAAAGATTGTGCATATTAACAAGACTCTCTCTTTTCATGGATTAACAACACAAAAAGATATTGTCCAATGCAACAACCAATATTGCGAAGTTGACTTCTTTAAAAATCTAAAAACTACACAAGGAGACTCAGATGCTTGAAGCCCTTAGCTACGACTTTGTTCAAAATGCTCTTATGGCAGGTCTTTTAGTCTCTATCGCATCAGGGATTATTGGCTCACTCATTGTGGTCAATCGCATGGTCTTTTTAGCAGGGGGCATTGCCCATACAGCTTACGGTGGTATTGGGGTTGCTGTCTTTTTTGGGTTGCCTATGTTTCTTGGAGCATCTCTGTTTGCTGTTTTATCTGCACTCATTATTGCCTCTATTACTCTAAAAGAGCGTGAGAGAATGGATACCTTTATAGGTCTTATGTGGGCTGTTGGTATGGCTTTGGGGGTTGTACTAATTGACCTTACTCCTGGTTATCAAGCAGACTTTATGAGCTACCTCTTTGGCTCTATTTTGGCAGTATCTAGCTCCGATTTATGGTTTATGGGTGGGTTGTTGGTGGTTATACTTTTTATTATGACCTTTTGGTATAGAGATATTTTAGCTGTCTCTTACGATAGCGAATATGCCAATCTAAGAGGAATTAACGTACCCTTTTTCTATACACTCATCTTGGTACTCTCTGCTTTGACTGTGGTAGTTGCTATTAAAGTAGTAGGGCTTATTTTGGTAATTGCCCTGCTTACTATTCCTGTCTATATTGCAGAGAAGCTCTCTAATACTCTCTATGTTATGATGATACTCTCTGGTATCTTCTCATCTATTTTTACCCTTGTTGGGCTTTGGTTTTCGTATGAGTATGAGATTGCTTCTGGTGCTTCTATTATTTTAGTTTCAGCTGTTACGTTGTTTTTGTTTTTAGGAGTTAGTAATATTTTGGAGAGAATTAAATAATACAACTGACATTCCCCACCCCAAATTATGAAAATATACATTTTACAAAGCCCTAAATATAGGGATTTGTAATATTATTTAAAATGAATTTAGGGGTGGGGAATGTCAGATACAAGGCTACATAGTGAACCTCTCTCTCCCAAATCATAGATTATGGAAGAGGATTATGAATTATATTTTGTTCAAATTCAGTAACTATTTATTAATTCATAAAATAACATATCTATTTTTTCAACAAAGACGCTAATTTAACCTGCTGACGTAACCAATCTCTATGCTCTATAGCTGGGAAACCTGCATATGTCTTTCCACCTTTAAGCGACTTTGTAACACCACTCTTTGCTGCAATTGTTACAAAATCTCCGAGCTCTAAATGCCCTCCAATTGCTGCTTGTCCACCCAAAATAAGATTTCTTCCTGTCTTAGTTGAACCTGCTACACCCGCTTGACCTGCCATCAAAGAGTGCTCTCCAATATCACAGTTGTGTCCTATTTGTACTAAATTATCAATTTTTGTACCTTTTCTTATGTAAGTAGTTCCAAAAACTGCTCTATCTACTGTAGAGTTTGCCCCTATCTCTACATCATCTTCTAAAACAACATTACCATTTTGATAGATTTTGACATGCTCTCCTGATTTAGTATGGGCAAAACCATAACCATCTGCACCAATAACAGCTCCTGCATGTAAAATACAGTTTTGACCTATTTTAGAGTGGTGATAAACTGTCACATTTGGGTAGATAAGTGTGCCAGAGCCAATCTCTACATTATCTCCTATGTATGCTCCTGCCATAATAGTTACATTGTCACCTAAAACTACACCCTTACCAAAAGAGGCTTTAGGGTCTATATCGCAATTTTTACCATAATCAATATCTCCTGAGTCTGTACCTACCTTATAAGCAAATAACTTTGATGCAAGAGCCAATTTCAAATAGGGCTCATCTGTAATTAGAGCAATAACTCCCTCTGGTAATAGCTCTGCATAATCCTCCTCTATTAAAACAGCAACTGCTTTTGTATTAGGTAAATCTTTTAGATATTTTGTATCGTTAAAAAATGATAGATGAGATGAGTTAGCTTCACTAAGAGTATGAAGCCCACTCACCTCTACATCTTCTCCAAAAAACTCAAGACCAATCTCTTTGCATAGTTGAGTTAACTTCATAATTATCTCTCAATAGCAACAACACCACCACGTACAACCTCAATTGGGCTGTATCTTTTTGATGCCTCTATAAAGTGTTTAACACGGCTTGGCTCATCTGCAACCATACCAATTATCATATCTTCTCCAACATTAACAATACCACCATTATAAGCACCACAAAGTACTTGAATATCTGCTAAATTCTGCTCAATAGGAAACTTAATAAGAACCATCTCCTTTTCAACCATTTCACTATGTTCTATAACTTTATAGACAGGTATAAGTTTATGCAACTGCTTAGTAATCTGCTCTAATGTTTTTGCATCTCCCTTAGTTGCTATGGTTATATGAGAGCGGTTTGAGTTCGGAATTGGTGCAACAGTTAATGTCTCAATGTTGTATCCACGCCCAGCAAAAAGTCCAGAGATTCTTGAAAGCACAGAACTCTCATTCTCTACTAAAACAGAGATTACTCTTCTTACTGTACTCATTACTTTGTCTCCTTTGCTTCTATTTGTTTAGGAGCTAACATCATATTATATAGTGCCCCATTTGCTGGTACCATTGGGTATACATTTTCAAAACGAGCAACCTGAACATTAATAATAGCTACTTTCTTTTTCTCTATGGCATCTTTGAGTGCTTCGTCAAACTCCTCTTTGGTTGTAACATCATATCCAATACCACCACAAGCCTCAGTAAGTGCCTTAAAGTTTGGCTGAAAGCTTAAATCTGTCTCCGAGTAACGCTCATCATAAAAAAAAGATTGCCACTGTCTAACCATTCCTAAGAAGTGGTTATTTAAAATAATATTAATAACAGGTATTTTATACTCAGCTGCTGTTACTAACTCTTGAATATTCATAAGTATTGAGCCATCACCTGTTATATTAACTACTATTTTATCAGGTTGAGCTTTTTTTACACCCAATGCAGCAGGAAAACCAAAACCCATAGTTCCTAAACCACCAGAGTTAATCCACTGTCTTGGTCTATCAAATGGATAGTACTGTGCTGTCCACATCTGATGTTGACCAACATCAGAGGTAATAATAGCATCTTCACCTACAAGCTCTCCTAGCCGTTCAATAACCCATTGAGGCTTAATTACTTCATTAGAGTCCTCATAGGCTTGAGGGTGCAAATTATCATAACGCAATAGAACCTCTCTCCAATCACTATATCTTTCTGGATTTACTCTATCTTTAATTCCCTCAATTAACTTCTCAAGAACATTTTTTACATCTCCAACAATTGGATAGTCAACATGAACTAGTTTTCCAATATTAGCAGGGTCAATATCTATATGAATAACCTTTGCATACTTTGCAAATTCAGAGAGTTTACCAGTTACCCTATCATCAAATCTAGCACCTAGAGCTATAATTAAGTCTGTCTCTGACATTGCCATATTTGAAGCGTAGCTACCATGCATTCCAACCATTCCCAAAAGAAGAGGATTTTTCGCCCCCATTACTCCACGAGCCATTAGTGTCTCAACAGCTGGTATCTGTGTAGTCTCTGCCAATTGACGAACCAAATCACTTGCATTAGAGAGTACAGCTCCACCACCAATATATATAAGTGGTTTCTTTGCATTAACAATTGCTTCTATTGCCTTTTCTATCTGTCTTTTGTTTCCTTTAACCGTTGGACTATAACTAGGAATATTGACACTCTTAGGATAGAGAAACTCTCCCTTTTCAGCTGTAATATCTTTAGGAATATCAACAAGAACAGGTCCTGGTCTTCCAGAACGAGCAATATGAAATGCCTCTTTTAAAATACGTGGCAATGCATTGACATCTCTTACTAAAAAGTTATGTTTAGTACAAGGACGAGATATACCAATAGCATCAATCTCTTGAAAACCATCTGTACCAATAAGCGATAGAGGAACCTGTCCTGAGATGACGACTAGTGGAATAGAATCCATATATGCAGTTGCTAAACCTGTTACAGCATTAGTAAAACCAGGACCAGAGGTGACCATGGCTACACCAACTTCACCACTAGCTCGAGCATAACCATCAGCAGCATGAACTGCAGCTTGTTCATGCCTATTTAAAATATGCTCAAAGCCATCTTGCTTATATATTTCATCATACACGTTCATAATAGCACCACCAGGGTAACCAAAAACAGTCTTTACACCCTCGGCAATTAGTGCTTCACAAACCATCTGTGCACCGCTCATCTTCATGAATTCAGCTCCAATCGTCTTATAATTTTGGGGCTGATTTTAGCTAAATTAGAATAAAAGTGGTCTGAAATATTTAAGCTTTATCTATTTAACTATTAGGACAAGAGATTCCAGAGCCCTCTAAACAGAAACTCTCTTTGCACTCTGCCCCCTCATAATCCTCACAGCATTTACAAATCTCAGACTCTACTAATGCTTCATCTTTCTCCAAATATTTAGAAAACTTATCTTTTACAACAGAAAAAACAAAACTTGCAAAAGATGAGTCATTAGAGTTACTCTTTTTATACATTCCCTCTAAAGAAGTCAAGTTTGGTTTAACTATCTTATTAACCTCTGCTCTAATCTCTTTTTGAAGTGGATTAGTCTCCTCTTTTTTTACTTTTGGTCGTGTAAATATATTGATAAATACTCTTATAATATTTAAAAATAGTAAAACTCCAACAACACCACCAAAAATATATAAAACCACTATTTTATCCATGTTTCTTATCCTTTTTTTTCTTCTCTTCTCTCTCTTTTTTAAGGTCTCTTAATTTTATTTTACCTTTAAACTTATTGCCAAAATAGCCTTCATTTGCCATCCACCTATAAATAGAAGCAGCAATAGGACCTGCTGTACTTCCTCCATGTCCCCCATGCTCTACCAAAACCGTTACTACATACTTTGGATTTTTAAAAGGGGCATATGTAGTTAACCAAGCATGAGAACGACTATAGTAGTCTAATTGTGACTCTTTCATTCTCTTCTTTTCACCTTGAGGAATAGATACAACTTGAGAAGTACCTGTCTTACCTGCAACAACAATAGGCAGATGAGACATAGCACGTCTTGCTGTACCACGTGGAGAGTTACATACATCATACATACCCATACGAATAGTATTTAAGTCTTGCTTATTTACCTCAAACTCTTTATACTCTGGTTTAACTACTTTATCTACAATCTTATGGACAAAGTGTGGTGTAGGTAGTCTCTCTGTTGCTAAAAAAGCAGTGTATCTTGCTACCTGTAGTGGTGTTACTAAGTTATAACCCTGACCAATTGCAGAGATAACAGTCTCACCCATATACCAACCCTGCTTATAACGCTTCATCTTCCATGCTTTATCTGGAATAACACCTGCTCTCTCATGTGGTAAGTCAACACCTGTTTTAACACCTAAACCCATCTCTCTTAGATATTTTGCCATATTGTTAATACCAGTATTTAGAGCTTTATTGTAAAAGTAGACATCACAACTCTCTCGAATTGCTTTACGAAGTCCAACTTGACCATGTCCATAGTGAGACCAACATCTAAACTTATGTTTACTCTTTCCTAAAGTAATATAACCTTTGCAGTACTCTGGACGATTAACAGCTGTACCAGATTTTGAGTAGGCAAGAGCCATTCCCATCTTAATAGTTGAACCAGGAGGATAGGTAGATGAAACTATTTTGTTATTAAATGGGTGATTAAAGTCTGAAATTAATTTTTTCCAATCTTTAGTTGATATTCCTCCAACAAATAGATTTGGGTCATAAGATGGGTATGAAACGGCTGCTAAAATATCACCATTTACATTCATAACAATAGCTACACCAGATTGCCCCTCAAATAGGTCATAGATCCTCTTTTGTAATCCTAAGTCTATATTTAAGATTAAATTTTGATTATCTTTTGGCTCAACTTTTTCTATCTCTGCAATCTCCTTATTTGTTGCAGAGACTTTAACTAATCTATAGCCTAATTTACCCTGTAGAACTTTATTGTATTGTCTCTCTAAACCTGTCTTACCAACAACACCAACTTTTTTTATAACAGGGTCTCTTTCATTCTCTTTGGAGTTAGAACGTCCAACATAACCAACAATATGTGTAGCCAATGCTCCTGCTGGATACATTCTTTTTGTCTCAGACTCTATTTTAAGATTTTTATTGATACTCAACTTAGGATAAGAGCCTATCATTCCCTTATAAGGAATAAAATCTACAATAGGAATAAATCTATGATTATAAGGAGAGTCTTTACTTAAATAGTTTAGTGCTAGTTTCTCTTTTGATAAATCTGGAAACTCTTTAATAATAATATTAAGGTTTTTCTCCAACTCTTTAGTCATATAACGTTTAAAAAGTTTTGTTTGGTTAATATCTGGAAATCTTTTTACTATTCGAGAGATTCTTCTACCAAACTCATTTTTTGTATGTGCAAGAGCTAAATCTAGTTTTGTCTTATTTATATCTGGAAATAGCCCTAAAACATACTCTTTTGTAGTTTTTATCTTCTCATTTGTATGTTGAGAGAGGTGTGCTTTTAACTTAATAGAAAAACCAATATCGTTAACAGCTAAAAGTTTTCCTTTTCTATCCAAAATCTCACCTCTAACAGGCTTAATATCATACTTACGCTCTACATTCATTTTTGCTAAGTCATCATAATACTTTTGAGAGTTAATACTAATTTGATAGATACGAGAAATCAATAGAATCCAAAATAGAACAAAAATAGTAATAACAATAACAAATCTCACAGCATTACCCCAATTAAAATATCTATAACAATATAGTAAACCAATAACATATCACCAATAACAGTCAAAGTATTAAAAATAAAATCATAAATAAAAAGAGTCAAATAGTAGATAAAATCAACAAGTACAATAAGTACAAAAATCAGACATACCCGACATCGAATTAAACGCTTTAAAGGCTTATACATAAACATAAAAATTAAAACAACTATTGCAGTTGAGAGAAAAAGTGGAAGTGTTAAGTTTAAATCTAAATTTATTAAATATAGAAAGGCTCCTAATGAATAGACTTTTTTACTATTGAGATTGACAATAAAAATATAACCAGCTAAACCAATTAAAGGAGGCAGTATAGTATACATAGAGACAAACATAGGATACAAAAATACAAATAAAAATAGAGCTACCTTTTTTCCTAAACCTAACCTATCTTCATCATCAAATCTATTATAATTACTCAATGCCATTCTACCCTACCAACTTATAAACCATAGATACCTCATTACACACAGGAAAATGAATACACTTTATACAGTCTGTCCAAATTTTGTGTTCAGGAATACTCTCTTTTGAAATCTCTATAAAGTTCATCTTTTTAAAAAATTCAGGTAGATAAGTTAAAACAAGTACCTCCTCCTTAACACCTAATACTCTTGCCTCTTCTAAAGCAAACTCCACAATTCTTTTACCAATCCTCTTGCCTCTATATTCATCTAAGACAATCAAAGAGCGAATCTCTGCTAAACGTGCAGAGTGGATATGTAGTGCAGCATATCCTACCAATTTATCATCTAGCTTTGCTAAAATATAAGAGCGAATATTAGTAGCAACTTCATCTTCATTACGCTTTAAAATAACCCCATCTTTAACCTCTTTGGCTACCATTTTTTGCATATAAGGTATATCTGCTAAAGTTGCTTTAACTAATTTAACCATTCTTTAACCCCAAAAATATGTTCAAATGCTCTCTTATGAATATGCTCATATCCAATTCGTTTAGAGTTTGAGATAGTAATAGAGTCAGGAAATTTTCTCTTAAGTGCCCTCTTCTCCTTCATCTTTAGTTTATCTATTTTTGTAAATACATTTATATATAGTTGGTCACCACGAATAAACTTTTTAATATACTCCTCTACATCTCTATCTATCTGTGCATTTGGGTGACGTGCATCACGAAGATGAACAAAAACACGAATAGATACTCTATGCTTAATAAAATTAACTAAATTTTTTTGCCAAACTTCTTTAAGCTCTTTAGAGACCTTTGCATACCCAAAACCTGGTAAATCAACAAATCGAATATTCCAATCTTTTTCATCATAAACATATCGAACATCAAAAAAGTTAATTAACTGTGTCTTTCCTGGAGTTGATGAAGACTTTGCTAAGTTTTTACGAGAGGTTAGTCCATTTATAGTCGAACTTTTACCAACATTAGAGCGACCTAAAAAAACAACTTCGCTTATAGTATCATCTACTGAATCAGCCAATGACTGAGCCGATTTTATAAAATTTGCCTCTACAACTCTAGGTATTGCCATTATTTTCTATCCTCAATTTCAAATCTAAAATGGACAGGTTTTTTAACACTTCCTTTAATATCTGCTAAACCTGTCTTGAGGTCTAAAGAGACACTATTTGCCTTTATAGTTCTATTATTTGTTAAATCTATTAGAGTAACATTACCAATAAAATAGTATTTTGAACCTATTGGTCTATAGACTATCTTATTTGCCATACCTCTATAGTGAATCCCTTTTTCTATTAAATTAAATCTTACATTTCCATGAGCTTCATACTTTAATGCTTTTCTTTTATCGTTAAAAAAAATAGTTACTTTAGAAGCATTTATCTCATTTTTGCCTTGCTTAATCCTTGCATTCCCCTCAAAAAAAGCTTCATGGTTAATATTATTTGCATAAAAATGGTCAGCTTTTATATCTACCATATCGGCAAAAACATATGATGTAGAGAGTAAAATAAAAAATATAATTAATCGTTTCATATAAAATATCCCGTTTTTAGTGTTATTATAGCGTGTTAAAAACAAATGATAAAGAGATTATAGATATTTTAGTTTAAAATACTAAAAAATAATTGCTATAATATCGCCAATTATCATAAGGAAAATTAATTTACATGAAAAAACACTATACTGCTATTATATCTCATACCTTTGGAGGCTTTGCCTCAAAAAAATTTCCAAGAGCTTTTCAGAAGCTTATTAACCATGGGTATGTTAAACTTATGGGCTTAGATATGAGTGAGTTTAAAAGTCCATCTGAGTACTCAACTCTAAATGAGCTATTTACAAGAGCACTTATTACTCCTAGAAAGATTGATGTTGGTGAGAATATTATGATTTCACCTGTTGATGCCCTAGTAACTAACTATGGAGAGATAAAAGAGAAAAAAGCATATCAGATTAAAGGCATGGAGTATAGTATTGAAAAACTCTTTGGTTCTTACCATAAAGATGCTACTAAAGCTGTAGAGGGTGGAGAGTTTGTTAACCTATATCTCTCACCAAAAGATTATCATCGCTACCATGCACCTACTACTTTAACTATAAAATCTATAACACATATTCCAGGAAAACTATACCCTGTTAACTTTCCACTTCTTAGAAATAAAAAAGAGCTATTTATTGAAAATGAAAGGGTTATTATTGAATGTCTAGATAAAAAAGGACGAACCTTTGTTATGGTTTTAGTTGGTGCTTTAAATGTAGGAAAGATGGTAATTACTTTTGAGAAAAAGATTCAAACTAACTCAAAGATACGAGAGCCTAGACACTATACCTATGAGAATGTAACTTTAGAAAAAGGTGAACTATTTGGTTGGTTTGAAATGGGTTCTACCATTTTACTCTTTTCTCAAAAAGGCTCTTTTACACCTCAAGTTAAGATTAACCAAAAGGTAAAATTTACAGAACCAATAGGAGTGATAAACTAATGAAGAGTTCAAAAAAGTTAGTTATTTTCGATATGGACGGTACTTTAGTTGATAGCTCTCTTACTATTGTCAATGCCATTAACTATGTACGCTCTAAACTCTCTTTAGCCCCCCTAAGTAGAGAGGTTATCTTAACAAAGGTCAATGACCCAAAACTCAACCCTGCTCTATTTTTTTATGAGACAGATGAGTTTACACCTCAACAAGAGGAGTGGTTCTCTAAATACTATACTAACAATCATGAAAAGGAGTTACAACTCTATGATGGCATAGAGGAGCTACTTAAAGAGCTAAAAGAGAGAGGCTATCTTCTTGCTATAGCAACAAACTCATATCGTAGCTCAACTCTTGAATCACTTAATCACTTAAATATTTTAGACTACTTCTCTAGTATTGCTTGTTATGATGATGTTGGTCGTGGAAAACCTGCTCCAGATATGCTAGAGAAGAATCTAAAAGATACCAATGTAAAGTCAGAAGAGGCTATCTTTGTAGGAGATAGTGAACGTGACATGATAGCAGCTAAACGATTAAATATGGACTATATTATGATAAATTGGGGCTTTTCAGACTATGAAGATGCCATTCATTCTATTGATAAATTAAAAGAGAAAATTTTGGAGTTATAGATGAGTATTTCAAAATCTACTTTAACAGATATTGTCTCAGTTGCACTAATAGGTATTGGTTTTGCATCTTATGTTGACCCAATTCTATACACAGGACTCTTTGCCTTTTCAGGAGCTATTACTAACCAACTTGCTATCTTTATGCTATTTAACAAAGTTCCATTTCTATATGGTTCAGGAGTTATTGAGGAGAACTTTGAGAGCTTTAAAGCCTCTATTAAAGATATGATTATGAAGCAGTTCTTTACAAAAGAGCAACTTACAGCCTTCTTTCAAGGAGAAGAGAAAAAGATTGACCTTGCTCCTTTGGTTAAATCGGCAGACTTCTCCCCTGCATTTAACGCTCTTAGTCAAAGTGTTATGGAGTCAAAACTAGGCAATATGCTTAATATGTTTGGAGGAGAACAAGCCCTAGAACCACTAAAGGAGCCTTTTTCAAGAAAACTAAAGTCTGCTGTAGTTGGTATTGTAAGTTCAGATACTTTCAAAGCACAAATCAATCACCATTTAGAACACTCTTCTCTAAATGATGATATTCTACGTACTATTGAAGAGCTTATTACAAAAAGACTAAATGAGTTAACACCTAGTATGGTAAGTGACTTGGTTCATGAGCTTATACATACTCACTTAGGTTGGCTAGTTGTTTGGGGTGGAGTTTTTGGTGGAGTTATTGGTTTTATCTCCTCATTTGTACTCTAAAACCAAAAGATACAATTTGAAACAATAGATACTATTTTAAAGTTAAATCATATACTACTCTTTTTTTTTAATAGTGAGAATTAAAATTTTTTATTATACTTATTATAAATTATACTAATTCAAAGAGAGGAATAGATATGGACAAAATTCACTTAGATGGATATCAAAAGTTTAAAAAGGTCTATTTTAAAGACAACAAAAAACTTTTTGACGAACTATCAGAGGGGCAAAAACCTCATACAATGATTATTACATGTAGTGATAGTCGAGTATCTCCAACCAAGATACTATCAGCAAAACCAGGAGAGCTATTTATAGCTAGAAATATAGGGAATATTATACCTCCTTATGAACTCACAAAAGGGGCAACACAATCTGCTATTGAGTATGCTGTAAATGCTCTAAAAATTCCTCATTTAGTAGTTTTAGGACACAGCTCTTGTGGTGCTTGTGCTCATCTATACCATGAAACAGATGAAGATGAAAAAAGTGTTGAATTGAGTCATGTAGAGGAGTGGTTAACTCTTGCATATCCTGCTAAACATAATGCTATCTTAGAGTGTCTACACAATCCAGAAAAAAATCGTGCAGAAATTACAGAAAAGAACAATATACTACTCTCAATAGAGAGGCTAATGACATATCCATACATAGTAAAAGCATTAGAAGAGAAAAGAATAGAGCTACATGGCTGGTGGTATAATGTAGGTACAGGCGACTTAGAAGTGTATGATTATACTACTAAAACTTTTAAAAAAATAGAAGTTTAACTAGAGTATTTATACTCTAGCTTATCTTTTCAAATACAGGTTCAATAACAGGCTCAAAATCTCCCATGTTTATCACTAAAGCAAAATCCTAAAATTAAAAGCCCTAAATTTCGGGCTTTTGGATGTAAAAAATACATTATTTTATAGAAATGTAGTGACAACGTATAATAAAACTTATTATTTATCA